>NZ_BAZI01000003.1 GCF_001310775.1 Stenotrophomonas pictorum JCM 9942 | reverse complement strand
CCCCAGCCCAACGCAGGCCAGCACCATCGCGGCTACTCGCCCGAGGCGGCCGGAGCCCCGGACCGGCGACGGCGACGGCGGCGACGCGGTGCATCCCCCTCTGCCAGCACCTCGCTATTCATTTCATCAAGCGAAGACTCGAGCTGCCGCCCGGACTGCTGTTGCGCTTCGCGCCAGAACGCGATGTCTTCAGCATGCTCGGTCGAGGCGACGCCACGCAACATCAGGAAATCAAATGCCGCACGGAAGCGCGGATGGGTCAGCGTACGGAACACCCGCTTGCGCTGACGCGAGCTGAAGCGCGATTGCAGCAGCCAGATTTCCTGCATCGGCAGCGAGAACCGGCGCGGCAACGCGATGGTGGTGAGCTGGTGCAGCGTCACCCGGTCTGCCGCGCGGCGCTGCGCCTCCTCCATCGCCACACCCTGCTTCTGCAGCGCCATCAAGGAACGGCAGAACGCGGGCCACAGCAGCAACGCGAACAGGAATGCCGGCGACACAGGCTCGTCATTGGCCACCCGCTCGTCGGTATTGCGCAGCCCTTCGATCAGGATGCTGCGCAAGGCGCCGGTGCGGTTGCTCTTGAGCGCTGCGGCGCTTTCCGGGAACAGCACCGCCAGCAGGCCGTAGCGCTCCAGCCCCTCGAAACCGGCAACGCCATGCCCGGAAAGGAACAGTTTGAGCACTTCCTCGAACAGCCGCGCCGGTGCCGCCTCACCCAGCAGGTTGGCCAGACGCGGAATCGGCTCGGCCGTGGCCTCGTCGATCGTAAAATCCAGCTTGGCCGCCAGCCGTACCGCGCGCAGCATGCGCACCGGATCCTCGCGATAGCGCTGCTCCGGATCGCCGATCAGCTTCATCGTGCGCGCCTGCACATCCTCGAACCCGCCGGTGTAATCGCGCACCGAGAAATCCTCGATCGCGTAATACAGCGCATTGCAGGTGAAATCGCGGCGCAACGCATCGTCTTCGATCGTGCCGTAGACGTTGTCGCGCACCAGCATGCCGTTCTCGACCTCGCGATCACCACTGCCATCGTCGGTGTTGGCGCGAAACGTGGCCACCTCGATGATTTCGCGCCCGAACACCACATGGGCCAAGCGGAAACGGCGGCCGATCAGGCGGCAATTGCGGAAGAGCTGCTTGATCTGCTCGGGCGTGGCGTCGGTGGCCACGTCGAAATCCTTGGGACGACCGTCCACCAGAAGATCTCGGACCGCACCACCGACCAGATAGGCGGCGAAACCGGCCTCGCGCAGACGGTAGAGCACACGCAATGCATTGGGACTGATGTCCTTGCGCGAGATGGTGTGCTGGTCGCGGGGAATGGTGCGCAGCGTGAACGGCTTTGTAACTGTGGAATTGATGTTGGCGCTTCCAGTTGGGTTTGCGGGATTGCCGAGCGGCAACCAGATGCATATACTAGCGCGCTCGCCGGACGCGACCAATACGCTCCCTTCGTCTAGTGGTTAGGACGTGGCCCTCTCAAGGCTAAAACAGGGGTTCGAGTCCCCTAGGGAGCGCCACGCGCCCGGCAGATCCACGCAAAACCCCGCTTATGCGGGGTTTTGCGTTTACAGGCCCGACGATCACATCGCCGGTGATGGAGTGCCGCACCGGCATGGGCGATGCGGAGCGGAGAAGCACGCGCCCTCAGCGCACATCCGCGCGCCTCACCGTCCGACCGGCCATACGACACCCTCGCCTCTTCATCCCTTGGCGGACAGCCCCATCACACCGGGGCGCCGGCTGCCGGCGCGCGCCCGGCGGCGAATCGCAGACCACCACGTCGGCGGCCACGCGCATAAAAGAAAGCGCTCAAACGCTCCGAGAGTCCCCGCCCCAAATGAGAACAAGTGCGCCCCAGCACAGCATCGTGCACTAGAATATGGCGGCTAATCGCCGGACCCTGCCATGCCCTTCGTCGTTACTGAAAACTGCATCAAGTGCAAACACACAGACTGCGTTGAAGTCTGCCCCGTGGACTGTTTCCACGAGGGCCCGAACTTCCTGGTCATCGACCCGGATGAGTGCATCGACTGCACGCTGTGCGAACCCGAATGCCCGGTCAACGCCATTTTCCCGGAAGACGACGTGCCAGCCGGTCAGGAAGGCTTTGTCGCCCTGAACGCCGAACTGGCCAAGGCGTGGCCGGTGCTGACCGTGCGCAAGGATCCGCCGGCTGATGCCGCCGAATGGGATGGCAAGCCCGACAAACTCAAGCTGCTGGAACGCTGAGCATCGCCAGCGGCAGCACAATGAAAACGGGCGCCGATGGCGCCCGTTTTGCTTTCAACTTGGCAATACGGGTTCAACCGCCCAGCTGCGCCTTCAAGGTGGCGATCAACTTCAGCGCGGCCGCATCGGTGGCCGGCAAGCCACGCGGATCCACCGCCGAAACGTAGACGCCCGCATCGACGGCCACCACGCGCACCAGGAAGTTGCTGCCTTCGTAGGCCACGTCGTAGGAACCCAGCAGCTGCGCACGGCTGGCGATAGTCACGCCCTCGATCGCCGCAAGGGCATCGCCCACCTTGCCGAAAACGTCGTCGCGACCACCACTGACAGTGAAACCGCTCTGCGAGGCGGCCACCGTTGCCGCCGAAGCCGCGGCCGGCTTGGCTGCCGACGCCAATGCCGGAACTGGCGCCGCACCGGCGGTGTTGGGCAGGGTCAGATCGGGCGGCACTTCCAGCGGACGGGCTTCCGGCGCCAGGGCGTAGTCACCTCGCGCCCCGCGCTTGAAGCAGCCGGTGGCGGCAACGGTGGTGACAACGGCAAGCAGCGCCAAAGAAAGCACGCGGAAGGTGGAGGTTTGACGCATGGTGTATCTCCTGGTTCAGGCCACTGCAGTTCAGTGGCTGGATAGTTCTTCCAACGCACCGATATCGGCGGCCAGATGATCGGCGGCAGCGTGGTACGCGGCGGAAAGCGGCAACAGTGGCAGACGCAGGCCGTGGCCGATACCGGCGCGCTGCAACAGCGCCTTCACCGGAATCGGATTGGATTCGACACCACAGAAGTCATGGTACGGCTGCAAGCGGGCATCCCACGCCTCGGCGGCAGCGGCATCGCCGGCACGGGCCAGATCACACAGGACCGGTATGCGCCCGGCAACGCATTTGAGCCGACCGAAATCAGACCATCGGCGCCGGCGAGCATGGAACGCGCTGCGGTGGCGTCATCGCCACTGAGCAGGGTGAAGCTGTCGCTGCGAAGCTCCAGCAACGCCTTCAGGCGCGACACGTCACTGACGGCCTCCTTGATCGCGACGACATTGGGGTGCGCCGCCAGCTCCGCCACGGTTTCGGGCAATAGATCGCAGCCCGTGCGGCCGGGCACGTTGTACAGTACGACCGGCAATCCGCCCTGCTCAGCCACGGCCAGATAGTGCTGGCGCAGCCCTTCCTGGGTGGGGCGCACATAAGGCGGCGTCACCACCAGTGCGTGGGTAGCGCCGGCACGCGCGGCACGCCGGGTGATATCGATGGTCTTCGCGGTACCAGAAACCCCGGTCCCGGCCAGCACCGGCATCCTCCCACCGACAGCGGCCACGGCCGAGCGCAGCAGGGTTTCATACTCTTCGTCGGAGAGCGTGGATGCCTCACCGGTGGAGCCGGCCACCACCACACCGTGAACACCTGCCTGCAGCTGCATCGCCAGCAGGCGCTGCCAGCCTTCCGGGTCGAGTGCGCCGTCAGCCCGGAACGGGGTGGCAAGCGCGGTGATAAGTCCTGAAATTGACAAGGGAACCGGTGCTCTTTGTGGGGGTAAAGAGGCCTGCCGGCGGGCAGGTTCGTGACCGAAAGCATGTTACTTGCCGGTCGAAAGGGGGGGCAAGTATGCTGGAGGCCAGTAAACGGACCGCCGCCGGCACCGTTCAGCCTCTCACGCATTACCGGAACCACCTTGACCGACACCACTCCGCGGCCGTTGCCGACCGAAAACCACCTCCTGATCAACGCCTATACGACGCATCCGGAGTCTCCCCTGCTGTCCGTTACCCGGCGCATCGCCGACAGTGGCTGCAACCTGGTCGATGCCCGCCTGTCCACGGTCGGGCGTGATGTCTCGGTGACCACGCTGGCGACCGGCTCCTGGGACGCGGTCGCCAAACTCGAAGCCATGCTGACCCGGCTTGAGCGCGAAGAAAGCATGAAGCTGGTCTGGTACCGCACCGAGGCCAAGCAGGTCCAGTCCAATCTGCTGCCGTATATCGTCGAGGTCATCGCCGCCGACAAGCCGGGCATCCTGTTCCAGCTGGCCGATTTCTTCGACCGCCAGGGCATCACCATCGAGAACCTGCAGAGCACACGCTACCAGGCCATGCAGACCGGTGCGGAGATGTTCTCCGCGCAGATCACCATCGGCGTGCCGGCGAACATGCATATCGCCGCGCTGCGCGATGACTTCCTTGAGTTCTGCGACCACCTCAACCTGGACGCGATCATGGATCCGATGAAGTTCTGACCCATTCGCGCGCCCGTCACAGGTGCGCGGCGTTTCATGCAATTGCAATCGAATCACCCCAGGCTCCGGAAAGGATCTGATGAACATCGGCGATACCCTGGACAGCATCACCCTCGATCTTCCGCTGGCACTGTCCGGCGGCACGACCACCACTCTGCGCGAGCAGTGCGGCCACTGGCTGGTGCTGTACTTCTACCCGAAGGACAGTACCCCGGGCTGCACTACCGAAGGCCTTGATTTCAACGCCCTGCTGCCCCAGTTCAAGCAGGCCGGCGCCCGTGTATTCGGCGTCTCGCGCGACTCGGTGAAGTCACACGACAACTTCTGCGCCAAGCAGGGATTCGATTTCCCGCTGATCAGCGACAGCGATGAAGCGCTGTGCAGCGCCTTCGACGTGATCAGGATGAAGAACATGTACGGCAAGCAGGTGCGCGGGATCGAACGCAGCACCTTCCTGATCTCGCCCGACAGCACGCTGGTGCAGGAATGGCGCAAGGTCAAGGTCGCCGGCCATGCCGATGCCGTACTTGAAGCCCTGAAGGCCGCCCCGAGCAAGTGAGCCACCTGCCGTCCCCACCCGCCCCATCGCCCTGCCCCGCAGGTGCGATGGTGTGACCCTGCCCGCCACCAGGAATCGATGATGACCCGAGGCAAGCGCATCTACGTGCTGGACACCAACGTGCTGATGCACGATCCGACCGCGCTGTTCAAATTCGAGGAACATGATGTCTACCTGCCGATGCAGGTGATCGAGGAACTGGACAACAGCAAGAAGGGTACCACCGAGGCCAGCCGCAACGCCCGCCAGGTGAGCCGTTTCCTGGACGAGCTGATCGAGGCCGCCGGCATCGGCAGCGTGCAGGACGGGGTGCCACTGGACCGCCCAAAGAGCCTGCAGCTGCGCGGTGCGCAAAGTGCCGGCCGCCTGTACTTCCAGACCAGCCATTTCGACGCCGGCAAGAGCTTTGGCAAGGTCATCCCGGACAACGCCATCCTCGGCGCGATCCTCGTCTTGAGAGAGCAGCACCCGGATACGCCGGTGGTGTTCATCTCCAAGGACATCAACCTGCGCATCAAGGCCGCCATCGCCGGCATCGATTCGGAGGATTACGAGAACGACCGCGCGCTGGACGATTTCAGCCTGCTCTATACCGGCGCCACCCAGCTGCCGGAAGATTTCTGGAAGAAGCACAGCGACAACCTGCGCAGCTGGAGCGACAAGGGCCGTACCAGCTACGAGATCCTGGCCGCCGACGACGAGGACTGGCACCCCAACCAGTACGCCTACCTTCCGGGCGAGGATGAGGTCGAACTCAAGGTCACCCGGGTTGAAGGCGACGGTCGCATCATCCTCTCGCTGGTCAGTGATTTCCGCCACAGCGCGCATTCGGTATGGGGCATCAGCGCGCGCAACCGTGAGCAGAATTTCGCGCTCAACGCGTTGATGGACCCGGAGATCGATTTCGTGACCCTGCTCGGCACCGCCGGTACCGGCAAGACCCTGCTGGCGCTGGCGGCCGGCCTGGCGCAGACGCTGGACCAGCAACGCTACCGCGAGATCATCATGACCCGCGCCACGGTCAGCGTCGGCGAGGACATCGGCTTCCTGCCGGGCACCGAGGAAGAAAAGATGACGCCCTGGATGGGGGCGCTCACCGACAATCTGGAAGTGCTCACCCACAACCAGGACGGCGGCTCATGGGGCCGTGCGGCCACCAACGACCTGCTCGCCAGCCGCATCAAGATCCGCTCGTTGAACTTCATGCGCGGCCGCACTTTCCTGTCGCGCTACCTGATCTTGGACGAGGCGCAGAACCTCACGCCCAAACAGATGAAGACGCTGATCACCCGTGCCGGCCCCGGCACCAAGATCGTCTGCCTGGGCAATGTCGAACAGATCGATACACCGTATCTGACCGAAACCACCTCCGGCCTCACCTATGCGGTGGACCGCTTCAAGAACTGGCCGCACAGTGCGCACATCACCCTGCGTCGGGGCGAGCGTTCGCGCCTGGCCGATTATGCCTCGGAGGTCCTGTGAAACACCTGCACGTCCTGCTGTCGGCCTGCGCCGCTCTCGCACTGGCCGCATGTACTCCTTCCAACGTGAAACCGGGCGCTGTCGTGCCCACAGCGATCAAGGCCGGACAGTCCTGGGTGGTGACCCGGCCGGTGATCGCCGCGGAGGTGCTGGACACCTGCTCGCGTGACAGCCCCGCCAAACATGCCGGCGCCATTAGCGGTTACTGGGCCCCCAGCCGCGCCGATATCGAGACCCTGGAAAGCCAGCTCTCACGCCTGCAGCCGGAGGTTGCCGAACCGGCCCTGTCCAGCCGGCAATACGTGGGCTTCGAATCCGGCGGCAAGCGCCTGATCTACATCAACGCGTTCACCCTGCCGGACCACAGCAAGAGGGATCCGGCGCGCGAGGCCATACGCGCCTGCGATGGCGGCGACAGTTTCTGGGGCGCCGTCTACGATCCGCAGAGCGGCACCTTCTCCAGCGTCGAGCGCAACGGCCCGCCGCCGTCACCCTGAGGCGGCCACATGGGAATCCGCCTGCCGGTGTGGGTCTGGATCGGCGCTGTCGCGCTGTCCTGTGTGGCCGGCATGGTCAACGTGGCCGGCTTTCTGGGCTTTGAACACCAGGCTGTCAGCCACCTTACCGGCAGCACCAGCCAGCTGGGCATTGCGCTGGCACAAGGTCACTGGCGCCAGGTCGGGCACCTGTGGGGATTGCTGATCGCGTTCTCGCTGGGCGCCATGCTCAGTGGATTGATCATCCAGGACAGCACCCTGCAGATCGGGCGGCGCTACGGGGTTGCACTGGCACTTGAATCGGCACTGCTGCTGCTGGCCATTCCACTGTTCAAGCACCAACAGGTCTGGGGCGCCTGGGCAGCGGCAATGGCTTGCGGACTGCAAAATGCCATGGCCACCACGTTCAGCGGCGCGGTGGTACGCACCACCCATCTGAGCGGCATGTTCACCGATCTCGGCATCGGCCTGGGCCACCTGCTACGCGGACTGCCCCTGCCCATACGGCGCCTCACCCTGAGCGGCCTGATCATCAGCGGCTTCCTGAGTGGTGGCGTGATAGGTGCGTGGCTATTTGCGCGCTGGAAGTACGACGCCCTGCTTGCACCGGCCCTTCTGACCGGCGCTACCGGTATTGGCTATGTGCTGTATCGCCAATGGACGACACGCCAACGCGGCTGAGACATGTTTTCCGCAAACATTGCACAATCGTGCGCATGAGCCCTTCAACGCCGTTCTCCGCCCTGACCATCGCCGGCTCCGACTCCGGCGGCGGCGCAGGCATCCAGGCCGACCTCAAGGCCTTCGCCGCGCATCGCGTACACGGCCTCTCCGCCATCGCCGCACTCACCGCACAGAACACCCGCGGCGTTACCGCCGTGCATGTCCCGCCACTGGATTTCCTGCAGGCACAGATCGATGCCTGTTTCGACGACTTCGACATCCATGCAGTCAAACTGGGCATGCTGGCCAACGCCGAGGTCATCCATCTCGTTGCCGGCATACTGGAACAACGTCGCCCGCCACAGGTCGTGCTCGATCCGGTCATGATCGCCACCAGTGGTGCCAGGCTGCTGCAAGACAGCGCCTTGCAAGCCCTGCGCGAACGCCTGTTGCCATTGGCGACACTGATCACCCCCAATACGCCCGAAGCCGAGCTGCTGCTTGGCCGGCGCATCAACAACGCCGCCGACGCCGATGATGCGGCTGATGCACTGATCGGCATGGGCGCCAGCGCGGTCCTGCTCAAAGGTGGGCACCTGTTTGAAGGCAACCGCGTCATCGATCGCTACTTCGATGGCGTCACCCGCGAAGAATTCAGCCATGCGCGACTGCCGGTCGATGCCCATGGCACCGGCTGCACACTGGCCTCGTCCATCGCCGCGCAACTGTGCTGCGGCCTGTCGATGCCCAACGCCTGCGAAGCGGCAATCGACTACATCGCGCGCGGCCTGCAGGGCGGCTATCGGCCCGGCCACAGCGAAGTCATGGTGCTCGATCACTTCGGCGCCGCGCGCACGGCATGAACGCTACAGCGCGAGTGTCCATCACCAGCGCCGACGGACACCAGTTCGAGCTGCTGAGCCATGTACCCGAGCAGGCAACGGCCAGCCTGCTGTGGTTGCCTGCCCTCGGCATCGCCGCACGCCACTACCAGCCTTCGCCGACGCCCTGGCTGCCAAGGGCATTGCCGTATTTCTGCACGAATGGCGCGGCAATGGCAGCAGCAGCCTTCGCCCGAATCGCCATCATGACTGGGGCTATAAAGAACTGTTGCAGTACGATCTGCCGGCGGCCGAGGCCGCCATTTACGCCACAATCCCCGGCCGCCCATTCCGCCTGGGTGGACACAGCCTCGGCGGCCAACTGGGCTGCTGTTACGCCGGGCTGCGCACCGGAGATCTGGATGCACTGTGCTCATCGCCAGCGGCACACCGTGGTGGCGCAGCTTTCCCGCACCGCGCCGCTACCTGCTGCCATTGGCCTATCGGTTCCTGCCATGGTTGGCGCAGCGCCTGGGCGCACTGCCCGGCCGCCGGGTCGGCTTCGGCGGCACCGAGGCACGCGGTCTGATCCATGACTGGGCGCGCGTCGGCCTGAGCAACCACTACGCCGCGCGCGATCTGGCCAACGACCTGGAAGCGGGCATGCGCACCGTCTCGACCCCGGTCTCGGCGATCGTCTTCAATCGTGACTGGCTGGCTCCTGCCGGTTCGATGCAGCAGCTGCTGGCGAAGATGCCCGCATCCAAGCCCATGCTGCATGTGCTGTCATCACAGCAACTGGGCACCAGGGCAGATCACTTCCACTGGATGAAAACACCGCAACAGGTCGCCGCCACCCTGCTCCGTCACAATGATTAAGAAAATTTCACAAAAGCATTGACGCACACGCAGCATATCCGCATAATCTCGCTCCTGACGACGGGCCCGTAGCTCAGTTGGATAGAGTACCTGGCTACGAACCAGGCGGTCGGGAGTTCGAATCTCTCCGGGCCCACCACGTCAGAAATCGGAACCAGCTTCCGCAGCTTCAAACCAGAATAATGTAAAGCGCGCCCGTAGCTCAGTTGGATAGAGTACCTGGCTACGAACCAGGCGGTCGGGAGTTCGAATCTCTCCGGGCGCACCATTACATTATGAAAACAGCAGGCATAGCCTGCTGTTTTTGCATGCGCGCTATCCACCATTGCACAAGCGCAGATCAAACTGCTGCACGGAAGCCGCAGGATAATGCCCCGATCGCCTCTATGCAACCCAAGACAACGCGCGCATGACACGCCCCACAATCCCGCCCCACCGCAGACAGCACGGCGCGATGAATTCTTGCCGCACCCAGCAACCGTCTTCCGGCCCGGCGTAGTGACAGTGACCAGAACCCCACACCATTGTCCAAGCACAACAGGAAGCGGATCGGCATCCGACGCAGCGTGCCGAGCCGAGTGGACAGCGCTCTCTCCAAGGCCGCGCCGGCAGCAATGACTGTCACCCAAAAACGACTGCGCGCGGAACCTCCATAGTTATTGTGCAGGAGCTGCGTGAACTCGCCCTGATCGACACCAGCTCAAAGGGCGGCAGCACCGTGACTACCGACGCAATGGTCGAACGAGCGCAGATGGCGCTCACTGGACGCGATAGGCTCGGGCCAGAATATGCCAACGACGCTAAGCGCACGACGCATGAAGAGCGCAGAGACATGCTGGCAGCACTCAGTGCCGCCATGCAGGCCACCAGCACTGAAGTGGGGGGGCGTGAGCCGCTGGCAGCCCAACTCCACAACCCCTATCGATGTCGAGGTGGAGACGAAGATTGACGACGACAAGGGTGAGCGCAGTATGCAGACCCTGAAAGCCTAGCCGCACACACCAGAAGCCCGGGTTCTGTGGCCCGTTCCAGACGAGTCAGTGCACATCGACTACACGCAGACTCACTGGCACCACAAGCACCCCACCAGCCACGGCGCGGGAGTGTCCGATGCGCAACTGCAACTCCTACCAGCGCCCGCGACCAGAGCAGGCAACCCCAAGGCCGGCAGCCGTGGCCGCGACTCGATCTGCACTGTGTGCGTGAACGACCGGCGCCGGCTCCGCGCTCCCTGCCCGCCCTGCCACCTGACCCCGAGAAGGTCCAGATCAACAACGCTGCCGCGCTTTGGTTCGGGCCCGTGCGGCCGCAGCCGAGGCATGCGGCATGAGTGCAGACCAAGCAAAGCCCACCGCCCGTGCGTTCCTCGCCGACTGCCTTGCACGCCGGCATGGCCATGGCTTCTGGTTCTCGTTCCGCCATGCACAGAGCGCTCGCCGCCGGGCCGCGCAGTCGTCGGCAGCTCTGGCGCCCGAGGCGGGACAGCCGCCGCAGATGGAGCTGTTCCCATGAACCGGCAGCTCTTCACCAAGCCAGCCAAGCGCATGAAGCAGCCGCCCAAGGACCCACTGCGCGAGCAGCTGGCCACCGCGGCCAACGAGATCATCCGGCTGCGCGCCGAGAACGAACACATGAATCAACGAATGGAGAGCCCCCCGGGAGGCGCTGGAAGGAGAGAGTCATGGCTGAGGAAATCGCGCTACTGCCGCTGAAAGAGGTGAAGCTCTGCGCCGGCCTGAGCACCGCAACGGTCTATCGCATGATGGCGAAGGATGCATTCCCGAAGCCGCGCAAGATCGGCGCTAAGTAGCTCTGGTTCTCGCCGGAAATTGATGCCTCCATCCTGGCGATTGCCGCAGGCAATGCATGGTCCCCAAACATGGGGCAAAACATGGGGCAGGACCTTGCGGCATGAAAAAAGCCGCTGTAATCAGCGGCTTAGTTCAACACTTGGCGGAGTGAGAGGGATTCGAACCCTCGATAGAGCTTTTGACCCTATACTCCCTTAGCAGGGGAGCCCCTTCGGCCTCTCGGGCATCACTCCGTTCTTATTGCCCGGTTACTTATTCAGTAGCGGGGCGCGAAGAATAACGTTTATCGGGGTGAAAGGTAAACCCTTATTCCGAAGTTTCTTCACTTCCGGAAGCAGCGGGCTCGTCACCGCGCTGGATACGCTGGAAAATCTCCTCACGGTGCACCGCCACATCCTTCGGAGCGGTGATACCGATACGTACCTGGTTGCCCTTGACGCCGAGCACGGTCACGCTGACCGAGTCGCCGATCATCAAGGTTTCGCCTACACGGCGAGTCAGGATCAACATTTTTGCGAATCTCCATGGAACCGGATGGATTCCCACCGGCATTGGCGCGCTGCAGCGTGCGCCCCACGACAAAGGGAAAAGACTGCCCAATGTTAACTGCAGGGCGCGCGTACCTTCAAGGCAGAAAGCTTTTCACATTCAGGCCAAATGCGGCTTGGCCCAGGCCAACACACCATCAAGTGCTGCAACAAGCTGGGGACCATCCTCACCCCCGCCTTGAGCCATATCCGGGCGACCGCCGCCCTTACCTCCGATCTGACCCGCAACGTAGGACACCAGTTCACCGGCCTTGACCCTGCCCATTGCAGATCCGTTCACACCCGCGACCAGAGCGGCCTTCCCATCCTGCACGCCCGCCAGCAGGATCACCGCATCGCCCAGCTGCTGCTTGAGGCGGTCAACGGCTTCACGCAACGCCTTGGCGTCAAACCCCTCCAGCCGCGCCACCAGCACCTTCACACCGCCGACATCGACCGCTGCCGAACCCAGGTCAGCAGTCGCACCGGATGCCACCTTGGCCTTGAGCGATTCCAGCTCACGCTCCAGCTTCTTCTGGCGCTCGCCGAGCTGGCGGATTTTCTCGACAACATCCGCCTCGCTACCGCCGAGCAACTGCGCCGCCTGCTGCAATCGCGACTCTTCCTCGGCCACATAGTCCAGCGCACCCTGCCCGGTAACCGCCTCGATACGACGAACGCCAGAGGAAACACCGCCCTCGGAGGTGATCTTGAACAAGCCGATATCACCGGTGCGTGAAACATGGGTGCCACCGCAGAGCTCGGTGGAGTACTCACCCATCTTCAGCACCCGCACGTTTTCGCCGTATTTCTCGCCGAACAGCGCCATGGCACCGAAATCCAGCGCCTCCTGCATGCCCATGTGATGCACTTCAGCCGCGTTGTTGGCACGCACCTGCTCATTGACCTTGCGCTCAATCAGCGCAACGTCCTCAGCGCTGATCGGCTGGAAGTGCGAGAAGTCAAAACGCAGACGATCCGGCGCCACCAGCGAGCCCTTCTGCTGCACATGGGTGCCCAGCACCTCGCGCAGCGCGGCATGCAGCAGATGGGTGGCCGAGTGGTTGAGGATCGTGGCACTGCGACGCTGGCCATCGACCTGACCCGACAGCACCTGACCCACGCGCAGCGCGCCCTCGCCGATCTTGCCGACATGGCCGTGGAACTGGCCGGCGAACTTCTGCGTATCCGCTACCTCGACACGCACGCCGTCAGCGGACAGCAGACCGGTATCACCGACCTGGCCACCGGATTCGGCGTAGAACGGTGTCTGCGCCGTGAACACGATGACCTCGTCGCCCACCTGCGCGGACTGGACCGGAACGCCGTCCTTGAGGATGGCGACCACGCTCAAGCCATCGGCCTGCAAGCGCTCGTAACCGAGGAAGGCCGTCGGCTCAAGGCTGGCCACCAGCTCTGCCGACAGGGTTACGCCACCGCCGAACTTGCCGGCAGCCCGCGCGGTTTCGCGCTGGTGCTCCATCGAGCTTCGAAGCCCTCCATATCCACCGTCATACCGCGCTCGCGCGCGATGTCGGCGGTCAGGTCGACCGGAAAACCGTAGGTGTCATACAGACGGAAGGCATCCACGCCGGGGATCACGCCGTCGGTCACCTTGGCGGCCAAGTCGTCGAAAATCTTCATGCCCGAGTCCAGCGTCTCGGCGAAGCGCTCTTCCTCGGCCTGCAATGCACGCACAACCGTATCGGCCTGCGCCGGCAACTCGGGATAGGCCTCGCCCATCTGCTCGACCAGCGTCGGCACCAGCTTGCTGAAGAACGGCTGGCGTACCCCCAGCATCCAGCCATGGCGCAGCGCACGGCGGATGATCCGGCGCAGGACATAACCACGACCCTCGTTCGACGGCAGTACGCCATCGACGATCAGGAACGAACAGGCACGGATGTGATCGGCGATAACGCGCAGCGACTTGTTCTCCAGATCAGCCATACCGGTCAGCTCACTGGCCTTGCGGATCAGCGCCTGGAACAGGTCGATCTCGTAATTGGTATGCACGTGCTGCAGGATCGCCGCCAGGCGCTCAAGACCCATACCGGTGTCCACGCATGGCGCCGGCAGTGGCACCAGGGTGCCGTCCGGCTGGCGATCGAACTGCATGAAGACGTTGTTCCAGATCTCGATATAGCGGTCACCATCTTCATCTGGCGAGCCTGGCGGGCCACCGGCAATGTGCTCGCCGTGATCGTAGAAGATTTCGGTACAGGGGCCACACGGACCGGTATCGGCCATCTGCCAGAAATTGTCCGACGCGTACGGCGCTCCCTTGTTGTCGCCGATGCGCACGATGCGCTCCGGCGGCAGGCCGATCATCTTGTTCCACAGCTCGTACGACTCGTCGTCGGTGTGGTAGACGGTAACCAGCAGGCGTTCCGGCGCCAGCCCCCATACCTTGGTCAGCAACTCCCACGACCAGGCGATGGCCTCCTTCTTGAAGTAATCGCCGAAGGACCAGTTGCCGAGCATTTCAAAGAACGTGTGATGGCGGGCGGTATAGCCGACCGAATCAAGATCGTTGTGCTTGCCGCCAGCACGCAGGCACCGCTGGACGTCGGCTGCGCGCACATAGCTGCGCTTTTCAGCCCCCAGGAACACGTCCTTGAACTGCACCATGCCGGAGTTGGTGAACAGCAGGGTCGGGTCGTTGCCCGGCACCAGGGGTGCGGAGGGCACGATCGTGTGCCCCTTGGACTTGAAGAATTCCAGGAAGTCGGCGCGGATCTGGGAAGTGGTGAATTTGGCAGGATTATTCATTGGGGACTGGCAATAAGCGGGCTAGCGGGTCCCGATCGCCCCAAGGGCGCGGGAATTCGGGACAACCGAAACCCTGAAAGGGTATCAGGCCCAGCGCGCTCAGTCCTCAGCGTCGTATCGGGTCGCACTGCGGATGCAGCTGCCGTCAAACCCACGCCGCGCCAGCAGGTCCGCCGCCTTGCGTCGCTGAGCAAGCTCCTGCGGCCCATCCGGCCCGAACCGGCGGCACACCAGCTCACGCGCTCTCTCGGCCCAATCACCCTCGAATGTTGCCAGCGCAGCCTCGATCGCATCTGCATCCAAGCCATGCGTTCCCAGCTCCGCGCGGATATGCAGCGGTCCATAGCCGCCGTTTGAGCGATTGCGCACGACCGATTCGGCAAATCGCGCGTCATTCTGCCAACCTTCATCGGCCAGCCGCGACACCGCAACGTCCACAGCCTCGGCATCAAGCCCGCGCGCCTTCAGCTTGCGCGCAAGTTCTTTGCGCGAGTGCTCCCGCCGCACCAGCAAACCCAGTGCCCGCTGCAGCGGGGTCTGCTCCCGCCGCCTGCCCGGCTTGGCCGGGCCGTCATCCCTATCACTCATCTGATCTGCTGCCTTTCAGGGTGGCGCCATCCATGGCATCCCTGCTGGATTCAATACCGCAAGGGCGGGACGACGTCACTGACGATGCGCCGCCCGCCCTGCGGAAAATCAATCCTCGCCGTCGCTGTCACCTTCCTCGCGTGCAGCTTCCGCCGGCTGGAACTTCTCGCGCAGCTCTGCCTCAAGACGAGCCGCCACCTGCGGATTGTCACGCAGATAGCCGCGGGCGTTGTCCTTGCCCTGACCAATGCGTTCGTCGCCATAGCTGTACCAGGCGCCCGCCTTGTCCACCAGCTTGGCCTCCACGCCCATGTCGATCAGCTCGCCTTCACGGCTGATGCCTTCGCCATACAGGATCTCCGTGATGACTTGCTTGAAGGGGGGCGCCAGCTTGTTCTTCACAACCTTGATCTTGGTCTGGTTGCCGATGATCTCATCGCCCTTCTTGATCGCACCGATACGGCGGATATCCAGCCGCACCGAGGCATAGAATTTCAGCGCGTTGCCGCCGGTGGTCACCTCGGGACTCTGGCCCGGCATCATCACACCGATTTTCATGCGCAACTGGTTGATGAAGACCACCAGCGTGTTGGAGCGCTTGATGTTGCCGGTCAGCTTGCGCAGCGCCTGGCTCATCAGGCGGGCCTGCAGACCCGGCAGCTGGTCACCCATCTCGCCTTCGATTTCCGCCTTGGGGGTCAGCGCAGCCACCGAATCGATCACCACGATATCGACCGAACCCGAGCGCACCAGCATGTCGGCGATTTCCAGCGCCTGTTCACCCGTATCCGGCTGCGACAGCAGCAGATCGTCAACATTCACCCCCAGCTTGGCTGCATAGATCGGGTCCAGCGCATGCTCGGCGTCAATGAAGGCGGCCGTGCCGCCCAGCTTCTGGCATTCGGCAATTGCCTGCAGCGTCAGGGTGGTCTTGCCGGAGGATTCCGGACCATAGATCTCGACCACACGCCCCTTGGGCAAGCCACCGATCCCCAGTGCGATATCCAGCATCAACGAACCGGTCGGGATCGCCTCGACGGGCTCGACCACGCGATCCCCCATGCGCATCACCGAGCCCTTGCCGAACTGCTTCTCGATCTGGCTCAGTGCGGCGGAGAGCGCGCGCTTCTTGTTCTCGTCCATCGGGTTCGTCCTCGTCGTTGATTTCGTTGATTTAGCTGATTTCGTCATGGGTCCACTTTAGCGCTGCCACATCGCACAGGCTGAGATTGCGTGCGACAGGGCAAATTATCTGGCCGGCCAGCATACCGGCAGCAGCGGATACCGCCTTAGCCCGTAGGAAAAACACACCTTCATGGCGGCGAAAAACATCCGGCTTACCGGTTGGGCCGCAGCAGGCCGCAGTAAAGCCCCTCGATCGCGAAGTCCTGGTCAGGCTGCACTTCGATGGGCGCATAGTCCGGGTTGCGCGGCAGCAGCCGGATCCGGTCCTTGCCGATCTTGAGCAGCTTGACGGTGATCTCGTCATCGATCCGCGCCACCACGATCTGACCGGTTCGGGCGTCGCGGGTACGGTGTACGCCGATCAGGTCGCCATTGAAGATGCCTTCATCGACCATCGAATCGCCCTGCACTTTCAGCAGGTAATCCGGCGCAGGCGAGAAGAACACCCTGTCCAGCACCACAAAATCGTCCGAGCCGATGTCGGCGCCAATCGGGAGCCCCGCCGCGACCCGGCCAAGCACCGGCAGACGCAGCACCTGTTCCTGGGCCGCGCTCACCAGAGGCAACGCCGGATCTTCTGCAGCCGGGCGCACCAGCCGGATCCCCCGCGCCCGTCCCGGCACACGCTCGATGGCACCGGCAGCTTCCAGCGCCTCCAGGTGGTACTGCGCCGAGCGCACGCCCTTGAAGCCGAACGCCCGGGCGATCTCGGTCTGTGACGGCGGTACGCCCTCCGCCTCGATCCGCTGTGCGATCAAATCGAGGATGGCCTGCTGGGTATCGGTCAGATTCATGGTTAGTAGTATTGCTACTAACAAACACGCCCGTCAATACCCCCGGTCACCAACGGCTACCCCATGAAGCTACAGCGTCTCCAGCCCGATCAGCGCCGCGGCAACGGTCTGCCGGCGCACCGCGTCGCGGTCCCCATCGAAATGGAACAGCTCGGCGCGGGTATAGCCGCCACGGCGCTTCCAGCCGATCCAGACCGTTCCGACCGGTTTGTCCTCACTGCCGCCGCCGGGCCCGGCAATGCCGGTGACCGCGACCGCAATGCTGGCACCGGACCGCACCAGCGCGCCCGAGACCATTTCAATCACCGTTTCGCGACTGACCGCACCATGGACCTCCAATGTCTGCGGACTGACTCCCAGCAACGCCTGCTTGGCCTCGTAGCTGTAAGCCACCATCCGCTGTCGAACCAGTCCGAGGAGCCGGAGACGCCGGTCATCGCCTTGGCGATCCAGCCTCCGGTACAGCTTTCAGCAGTGACGACGTGATCGCGCACAGCACGCAGCCGCTCGCCCAGCCGGGCAGCGAGTTGATCGAGTTCGTGGTCGGTAAGAGCGGCCATGGAAATTCCTGGAGGGAGGCCGCTGCGTTGTAGCGCATTTCCACGCCACATGCATTGCTGATGGGTGGTAACGCCGGATAAGACAAAGGGTCGCTGAGCGACCCTTTGCCATTCATCTATCCCGTGGAAAGCGACTCACCATTCCGGCTCGGCCTCGGGCAACAACGCCCGGATCACCGCACCATCACGGCCACCGGCCAGCTTCTCGGCCTCGGCGATGGGGATATCCACCTCGACCAGCCACCCTTCTTCGTCGGCCTGCTCGCTGCGGACGACTTCCAGCTCATGCAGACGCGAACGCAAGCGTCCAGCGCTGGGCGGAATACGCACGGTGCCAGTCACATGCTGCAGACCCAGGCGTTTGCCGAGCACCGATTGCAGCAGCTCCAGGCCTCGCCCGTCACGCGCTGAAATCCACACCCGCTCGCGCCGCGACTCGTCCGGAACGCCGTCCTGTGCGTCATGACGCACCTCGGCCCCTTCGATGCGATCGATCTTGTTGAAGACCAGCAGCTGCGGCAGATCCCCGGCCCCTACCGCCTCAAGCACTTCATCGACCTGCGCGATCCGATCTTCCCGCAGTGGATCAGCCGCATCCACCAGATGCAGCAGGAAGTCGGCCTCACGTGCCTCGGACAACGTGGAGCGGAACGCGGCCACCAGATCATGCGGCAGGTCGCGGACGAAGCCCACGGTGTCGGCCAGCATCGCGCTGCCACCCGGGAGCGCGATGCGCCGCACCGTGGGATCCAGCGTGGCGAACAGCTGATCGGCGGCGTAGGCTTCGGCACCGGTCAAGGCATTGAACAAGGTCGACTTGCCGGCGTTGGTGTAGCCCACCAGTGCGATGCGTGGCAACTCGCTGCGCACGCGCGCACGACGCATCTGGGTGCGCTGCACTTCGACTTTTTCCAGGCGCTTCTGCAGCTGTTCCACGCGTTTTTGCAGCAGACGGCGGTCGGTTTCCAGCTGCGTTTCGCCCGGGCCGCGCAGGCCGATGGAACCACCACGCTGTCGCTCCAGGTGGGTCCAGCCGCGCACCAGACGCGTGGCCAGATGACGCAACTGGGCCAGCTCGACCTGCAGTTTGCCTTCATGGCTGTGCGCACGCTGGGCGAAGATATCCAGGATCAGGCCAGTACGGTCGATCACCCGGCGCTCCAGGAAGCGCTCCAGGTTGCGCTCCTGCACCGGGCTGAGCTGATGGTTGACCAGCACCAGATCCGCACCGGTGGCATCGGCCGCGGCCTTGACCTCATCCAGCTTGCCGCTGCCGATCAAGGTGGAGGGATTGGGGCGATCCATACGCGCGGTGATGGTCGCGGCGATACTGGCACCCGCCGAACGGGCCAGATCGGTGAACTCTTCCAGCACATCCTCTTCCAGCCGCCCACTGTGCGGTTGGATCAACAGTGCGTGCTCGCCCTTCTTGGAACGGTCAAACACGCGCCACGTCCTTCTTACTCGCTGTCGTTGTCGTCATCGCCTGCCTGACTGCCCTCACCGGATTGCACATAACCACCGCCCGGCCCCACACGCACGTTGCGCGCTGGAACCACGGTGGAAATGGCGTGCTTGTAGACCATCTGGCTGACGGTATTGCGCAGCAGCACCACGAACTGGTCAAACGATTCGATCGTGCCCTGCAGTTTGATGCCATTGACCAGGTACACCGACACCGGCACGCGCTCGCGGCGCAGTGCATTCAGAAACGGGTCCTGCAAAGACTGTCCTTTGGACATCGTCCACTCCTCGTTATTGTTTTTATGGTCCGGACCGAAAGCGCCCCCTGCCTGTCCGGAACGGTGATGGTACACCGGCCGGCGCCTTCTCACCTTCCCAGAAACAGTGAGACCGCGTTCCGCAAACCGGGCATATCGCTCGCCGGGTCATACCAGCGCGCATCCAGCTCACCACGCAACCAGGTCAGCTGGCGCTTGGCCAGCTGGCGCGTGGCGAAAATGGCCTTGTCGCGGAATTCCATCGCACTGCCCTGCCCCTCCAGGAACTGCCAGGCCTGCCGGTAACCCACCGCCCGTATTGCAGGAAGATCCAGGGGCGCGGCTACCCGCGCCATCTGCGGCAAGGCCCGCAAGCGCCGCACCTCGTCCAGAAAGCCCTGCTCCAGCATCAGGTCGAAGCGCCTTTCGATGCACTGGTGCAACACCGCGCGGTCGGCCGGAGCGAGTACCAGCTTGAGCACGCGCGCCGGCAGGCGGGCGATACCTGGCAGCGCCTGCCAATGACTGATCGGCTTGCCGGTGAGGCGGAACACCTCCAGCGCCCGCTGAATGCGCTGCGGGTCGGTCGCATGGATGCGCTTGGCGGCTAGCGGATCGACCTTCGCCAGTTGCGTATGCAGGGCCGGCCAGCCGACCACCGCCGCCTCGGCTGTGATCTGCGCGCGGATCGCCGGATCGGCCTGCGGCATCGGCGACAGGCCCTGCAGCAACGCACGGAAATACAGCCCGGTGCCGCCAGCCAGGATCGGCAAGCGGCCGCGGGCCGCGATAGCGCGCACCGCCGCCGCTGCGTCGCTGGCGAACTCCGCCGCCGAATAGGTTTCCCATGGATCGCGCAGATCCAGCAGGTGATGCGCAATGCCCGCGCGCTCCTCCAGGTCCGGCTTGGCCGCACCGATTTCCAGCCCGCGATACACCAGCGCCGAGTCGACGCTGACGATCTCTCCGTCGTAGGCCTTGGCCAGCGCGATCGCCGCAGCGGTCTTGCCCGACGCGGTCGGCCCCATCAGCGCGATCGCCAACGGTCGTTGATCGCTGCCCATCAATCCTCGTCCGGCCAGCGCGGCAGTGACGGCGTGTCGGCGCGCGGCGCCGGTATAGCATCGACCGCCGCCAGCACCTTGAGCGCGTCCACCGTGGCGGCCACGTCGTGCACGCGTACGATCTTCGCACCACGCTGCACGGCCAGAAGATGTGCCGCGACCGAACCGGCGACACGCTCGCACGCCACCGTGCGCCCGGTCACCTCACCGATGCACCGCTTGCGCGAAAACCCGGCCAGCAGTGGAACACCCAGCGCCAGCAGACGCTCCTGCGCGGCCAGCAGAGTGAAATTCTGCGCGGTGTCCTTGTTGAAACCGTAACCGGGATCGATCACCAACCGCTTGCGCGCGATCCCGGCCATCTCCGCGGCGAACACCCGCTCGGCGAGAAACCGCTGCACGTCGCCGGCGATCTCGTCATAGCAGTGCGTCGCGCCCGCATCGTAAGGGCCGCCAACCGCATGCATCAGCACCACGGCCGCACCCGAGTTCGCCAGCACCTCAAGCGCGCCCGGCTGCCGCAGCGCCTGCACGTCATTGACCATGCCGGCACCGGCCGCCAACGCAGCCCGCATCACGTCCGGTTTGAACGTGTCCACGCTGATCGGCACAGCCACGCGTGCCGCCAATGCTTCGATCACCGGCGCGACGCGGTCGATCTCCTCCTGCACCGACACCTGGGCCGCACCGGGACGCGTGGACTCGCCACCGACGTCGAGCAGGTCCGCCCCCTGCTCCACCAGCGCAAGGCCGTGGGCGATTGCCGCGGCCGCATCAAAATGCTGGCCACCGTCTGAAAACGAGTCCGGCGTGACGTTGACGATGCCCATCACCCGGGGCCGGTCCAGGCGCAACAGACGGCCGTTGCAATCCAGCTGGGGAGCCAGGTCGAACATCAGCGTTTGCTCCGCGCGCGCAGCTTGCTGCCAATAAAGCTCAGCACCACCCCCAGCACGACGCCGACAAAAATACCGGTCAGGTAGTTGCCGGTCTTCACTCCGAACGCGACACCGGCCACGGTGGCGATGATCATTTCCGGAAGATGCGTGGGAGGTGGGGGGGGCGTCGAAGGCGTGTTCATGCGGAAGTACCGGAAGACTGGATGGCGCCTATTCTCGCCCAGCGCCGCGATCGCCGCATACGGAAACGGGCCGGAAAACCGGCCCGTTTCGTTGCAGATCGCACTATCAATCAGTGCTGGCTGGCGGGATCGCTGGTGATCGGCGCAACCGGGCTCTGCGCGTCGCCGCCCTTGTCATCACCGGTCGGTCCGTTGCCGCCGCCCTTTTCCACCCATCCGGCGGGCGGCGAAGGCTTGCGGCCCTCCATGATCGCCTTGACCTGCTCGGCATCGATGGTTTCCCAGTCCAGCAGCGCGACGGTCATCGCCTCGACGATGTCGCGCTTTTCCTCCAGGATGCTGCGCGCTACCGCGTACTGCTGGTCCAGGATGCGACGGATCTCCGCGTCCACCTTCTGCTGGGTGGCCTCGGAAATGGTCTTGCTGTGCATGCCGTAGCCAGCTTCCTCGTCGGCGTAGACCATGGTGCCCATCACATCGGACATGCCGTACTTGGTGACCATGCCGCGCGCCAGTTTGGTGGCACGTTCGAAGTCATTGGACGCGCCGGTGGACATCTCGCCCACAAACAACTCCTCGGCGATACGGCCACCAAACAGGATCGCCAGCTCTTCCAGCATGCGATCGCGGTACTTGCTGATGTGGTCGTGCTCGGGCAACTGCCAGGTCACGCCCAATGCCCAGCCGCGCGGCATGATGGTGACCTTGTGCACCGGGTCGGCCTTGGGCAACGACATGGCGACAACGGCGTGGCCGGACTCGTGGTAAGCGGTGTTGCGACGCTCATCCTCGCGCATGACCATGCTGCGGCGCTCAGGACCCATGTAGATCTTGTCCTTGGCGTCCTCGAAGTCCTTCATGTCGACTTCCTGCTTGTTGCGACGAGCCGCAAACAGGGCGCCTTCATTGATCAGGTTGGCCAGATCGGCACCGGAAAAACCCGGAGTACCGCGTGCCAGCACTTCCGGACGCACGTCATCGGCGGCCGGCACCTTGCGCAGGTGCACGCGCAGGATCTGCTCGCGGCCCTTGATGTCCGGCAGGCCAACCATCACCTGGCGGTCGAAACGGCCCGGACGCAGCAGCGCCTTGTCCAGCACGTCCGGACGGTTGGTCGCGGCGATCACGATGACGCCTTCACCGCCCTCGAAGCCGTCCATTTCGACCAGCATCTGGTTCAGGGTCTGCTCGCGCTCGTCGTGGCCACCGCCCATACCCGAACCGCGGTGACGGCCCACGGCATCGATTTCGTCGATGAAGATGATGCACGGCGCGTGCTTCTTGGCCTGCTCGAACATGTCGCGCACGCGGCTGGCGCCGACGCCGACGAACATCTCGACAAAGTCGGAACCGGAGATGGCGAAAAACGGCACCTTGGCCTCGCCGGCGATCGCACGGGCCAGCAGCGTCTTGCCGGTACCCGGCGGGCCGACCATCAGCACACCGCGCGGAATCTTGCCGCCGAGCTTGGTGAAACGGGACGGATCGCGCAGGAACTCGACCAGTTCACCGACTTCCTCCTTGGCTTCGTCACAACCGGCGACATCGGCGAAGGTGACCTTGATCTGGTCCTCGCCCTGCAGCTTGGCGCGCGACTTGCCGAAGGACATCGCACCCTTGGCACCGCCACCACCGCCCTGCATCTGGCGCATCATGAAAATCCAGAAGCCGATCAACAGCAGCACCGGCAGGAACTGCAGCACCAGCCCCCAGAAACCCGGACCGGTGGCCGGCTCCTGGCGCACCACTTCGACATTCTTGGAATACAGCTGATCCAGCAGCTTGGGATCGGCCGGGGCGAACAGCTGGCCTTCCGAGCCATCGGCACGCTTGAAGCGCAGATGGTTGGTGGTCAGCGTCGTCTTGTCGGTGTACTCGACCGCCTTGATGCGGCCCGAGTCCACTTCCTGAAGGAACTGGGTGTAGTTGCGCGCGTCACCGGCGGTCACTGCACCACCGCGTGGCGCAAAGCTCTGGAACACCACCATCAGCACGACGGCGACAACCACCCATAGCAGGAGGTTCTTGGTCAGGTCGTTCATCCTCATCGGCTCCGGTGTCCCTCTAATTTCTGACGCAATGCGTATGGTTGAGCTTACTTGATCTGCGCCCGCTTGCCCTGCCCGAGGGCATAGACTTCCGGCGAACGCGCGCGGGAGGCCTCGGGCTTGCGGATCACGACCTTGTCGAAACGACGGCGCATTTCACGCACGTAGTCATCAAAGCCGACGCCCTGGAACAACTTGATCAGGAACGCCCCACCGGGCTTGAGGTGGTTGTCGGAAAAATCCAACGCCAACTCCGCCAGATACATCATCCGCGGCTGGTCGACCGCATCCATGCCACTCTTATTGGGGGCCATATCCGACAGCACAAGGTCTACCGGCTGATTCCCGAGCATGGCTTCAAACTGCGATAGGACGGCCTGCTCCCTGAAGTCACCGTGAAGGAACTCCACCCCCGCCAGCGGCGGCATCTCCAGGATATCCAGTGCCAGCACCCGGCCACTGTCGCCCATCTGTTTGCGTACCTGCTGCGACCAGCCGCCGGGCGCGGCGCCCAGATCGACCACGACCATGTTCGGTTTCAGCAGCCGGTCGCGCTTGAGCAGCTCCTCCAGCTTGTAGGCGGCGCGCGAACGCATGCCCTCCGCCTGCGCCTTCTTAACGAAAGGATCGGAAAAGTGTTCTTTCAACCAGCGTTGACTGCTTTTGCTGCGGGAAGCCATTGGAAATGGGGCCAGATGGGGTGGTCATGATACCCTGAACCCCCTTGATTACCTGTATTCCTGCATGTCTATCGTCCTGACCCCGGCCCAGACCCGATTTTTGCGCGGTGCCGCGCACGATCTGAAAGCACTGCTGCAGATCGGTGGAAAGGGGGTCACGCCAGCCTTCCTGGCAGAACTGGACGAAGTACTTGAGCGTCATGAACTGATCAAAGTGAAGGTCGGCGCGGAAGACCGCGAGGCCCGTGATGCCATGATTTCCGAGCTGGTCCAGGCCAGCGGCAGCGCGCTGGTGCAGCGCATCGGCCATGTCGCCGTGCTGTACCGTCCAAGCAAGGAACAGCGCCAGATCGTGCTGCCCCGCGGCTGATCGCCGAGGAGCCCTTCGATGCAACTGAGCCGGGAACTGCCTGATTACACCTACAGTTTGCGCGCAGCCGATGGCCGCCAGGCCAAGGTGAATGATCGCGTACTGACGCACAGCTTCATTCTTGCGCCGAACCAGCTGATCGAAGACTGGCCGGTCAGATCGCTTGCGGAGTTGACCGCCGGTCACCTGAACGCGGCCCTGGAGCTGAACCCGGCCCTGGTCATTCTCGGCACCGGCGAACAGCAGGTGTTCCCGCCGGCCGCGGTGCTGGCCGCCTGCTTGACGCGCGGCATCGGTATCGAGGTGATGAACAACGCCTCGGCCGCCCGCACCTTCAATGTTCTGGCCGCAGAGGACCGCAAGGTGGTTGCCGCCTTCATTCTCGAAAACGGCAGCTGATTTCCTCGGGGACACAAAGTAAAAGGCCCGGCGCATCGCACTGGGCCTTTTTTGTGCCGCCAACCGCCACCTATTTTTTCGGCAGATACAGCAGCGGATCCACCGGCTTGCCGTTGTAACGGATCTCGAAGTGCAGCATGTCGCGCGAGGTGCCGGTACGGCCCATCTCGCGATCTGATCGCCGGCCTTCACGCTCTGCCCTTCATTCACCAGTCGCTTGCGGTTGTGCCCATACGCCGAGAGCCACTGCTCGTTGTGCTTGATGATGATCAGCTCGCCGTAGCCCACCAGGCCGGCGCCGGAGTAGACGACCACCCCCGGACCTGCCGCACGCACCGCCTGCCCGCTGCTGCCGGCGATATCGATCCCCTGCTTGGTGGCCTCGCCGGCAACAAAACGGCCTACCAGCGCGCCATCTGCCGGCCATCGCCAGCCGATACCGCTATTGACCGGGGCCGCAACGGGCGTCGTCGGCGCTGGAGTGGGTCGCGTGGTGGTTGCGGTACCGCCCACCGGACGGCTGACAGCAGCCCCACCCGGATACAGACGCAACGACTGCCCCGGATAGATCGTGTACGGCTCCGACAAGCCGTTCCATGCCGCCAAGTCACGCGGCGTGATGTTATGGATGCGCGCCAATGCGAACAGGGTGTCGCCACGCCGGACAACCGCCGTCTGCCCCGGCTTGGGGACCGACTTCTGGGGTGTCGCATGGCCGGCGGAAGCACCGGCACCTGAAGGCCTGACCACCGTTGCCGTACCGCAGCCTGCCAATGCAACCACCAGCGCCAGCGCAGCGACGCGACCGAAACCCTTGCCCATCATTTTTGCACTCATGCGAATTTCGCTCTCCAGACCAGCCAGCCCACCAGGCCGGCAACCAGCACGGTTGCGATCCAGCCCAGCGGCTCAATCCAGCGCCGCAACGCCTGGGCCGCACGCGCCCCGCCAAAACGGATCACCGCAGCCAGAATATAAACGCGCTTGCCGCGACCGATCAGCATGCTCAATACATACTGCGGCAGCGGCACGCCGACGATACCCGAGGCCCATGTGAAAACTTTCATCGGGATCGGCATGAACCCACCCAGCACGAGGAAAGTGAACACCGCCCATGGCGATTCGGCCATTTTTTCCTGGATGGTGGCGATGCCCGATTCAATCGACGGCAGCATGCCCATCATCTCGAACAGCGGCTTCATCAGCTCGAACGCGTAATGGCCGAGCGCATAACCGACCATCGCACCGGCCATCGAGCCGATCAGGCTCAGCGTGGCAAAACGCCAGCCTTTGCGGGGCTGCGCCACGCACATCGGCATCAACATCACTTCCGGCATCACCGGAAAAATGATGGCTTCTATGAAGCTCAGCACGGTCAGGTAGGTGGGAGCACGCTCGTGGCTGGCCCAGACCAGCGCCCGGTCGTAAAGAGGCCCGAAAATCTTCATGGTTCGCTTGATCCTTAGCTTCAGTCCAGCATGCCCGACAGCAGCGGCACGAAGCTGACCAGCGCCAGTTCCTCCTGCTGGATGCTGCCATCGGCCAATCGTGTCAATTGCAGAAGTGCCTGCCCGCCCGGTCCTCCGACCGGCGCCACCAGCCGGCCGCCGACAGCAAGCTGTTCGATCAGCGCGTCCACCAGAGCCGGAGCCGCCGCGGTCACCACGATGGCGTCATAGGGAGCATGCTCCGGCCAACCGATGCGGCCATCGTCGTGTTTGCTGCGCACGTTCATGCCCAGCTTGCGGAAACGCTTGCGCGCCTGCCGCAGCAGATCGCCAATACGCTCCACCGTGTAGACCTCCAGCCCCAGCGCGGCGAGGATCGCGGCCTGGTAGCCGGAACCGGTCCCCACTTCCAGCACGGTCTTCGGCTCGACCGCCAGCACCGCCTCGGTCATCCGCGCCACCACCCATGGCTGGGAAATGGTCTGCCCATGTCCGATCGGCAAGGCCGTGTCTTCGTACGCCCGCGACGCCAGTGCCTCATCGATGAACAGATGGCGTGGCACCACCCGCACCGCATTGAGCGTTGGCTCGCTGGCAATCCCAGCCTCCCGCAGGCGATCCACCAGGCGGTCGCGCACGCGCTGCGAAGTCATGCCAATGCCCACCGCTTCTGGCTGCAACCGCAGGCGCGGCGTCATTCTTTCGACCCCAGTGTGGCCGACAGCCCCCCGACCCAGCTTGCAACCTTCTCCAACGCGGAGTAGCGGGTCAGGTCTACCTGGATCGGGGTTATCGAGATATGCCCGGTGCGTACCGCGTGGAAATCCGTGCCGGGGCCGGCATCCTGCTCGCTGCCGGCCGGACCTATCCAATACACCGTATTGCCGCGTGGATCAGTCGCCGGGACGCAGGGCTCCGCGCGGTGGCGGTTACCCAGACGGGTGACCTCGAAACCGCGGATATCCTCCCAGGCCAGATCCGGAACATTCACATTGAGGATGGTGTCCGCCGGCAACGGATCGGCAATCAGGCGCGCCACGATCTCCACCGCCGCGCGTGCCGCGGTACGGAAATTCTTTGCCTCGTGCTTGTGCGTTACCAGCGACACCGCCACCGAAGGCAGACCCAGACAACGTCCCTCCATCGCCGCCGAGACCGTGCCCGAATAGATCACGTCATCACCGAGGTTGGCTGCATTGTTGATGCCTGACACCACGATATCCGGCTCATACTCAAGCATTCCGGTCAGCGCCAGATGCACGCAGTCTGTGGGCGTGCCCGCCACCGCGCAGGTGTAGTGGTCGATACGACGCAACCGTACCGGCTGATCCAACGTCAGCGAGTTGCTGGCGCCGGAGCGATCACGATCCGGCGCAACCACCGTCACCTCGTGGCCAGCGTTGCGCAGTTCCTCGGCAAGCATCTTGATGCCGGGGGCGTCCACACCATCGTCATTTGATACTAGTACGCGCATTAAAGACCTGAGTCACCGAATCAACTGCGGTGTCAACACTACCTCACCGCTCCGACTGCCGCGCCGCTGCTATGCATCCTCGGATGCGCAGCTGCATGTTTTCCCAATGATACCGGAATGCACGCGCCCGCCTTCCCACCCAGACGCTTGCCTGCGACCCAGAGCACGTTACGCTGTGCAGATGTCGTACCCCGAAGATGAAGATGACAGCGCGCTGTTCCTCTCGGCCATAGGCGAGGTGAAACGGCTGCCACCGGTGGAGGCGCCGGCAACCGGCAAGCCACGCCCGAAGCCGCGCGCGCGCATGGCCGAACAGGATGAGGCGTTGGCACTGGGCGAGTTCGCCAGACTGCTGCGATCAGCCGCGCCACTGGAAGCTGGTGACGTGGCCAGCTATCGCCGCGAGAATCTGCCGGCGCGGATGTTCCAGCGCCTCAAGCGCGGCCAGTATTCCGTGCAGGACGAACTGGACCTGCATGGTGCAACCACATCCCAGGCCGAGGCTCTGCTGCGGGAGTTCCTGCTGGAAGCGCACGCCCACGAGTTTGGGTGCGTACGCATCATCCATGGCAAGGGCCTGCAATCCGACGGCGGCGCGCCGGCACTGAAAAACCTGGTCGATCGCATGCTGCGGCTGCGCAACGACGTGCTGGCGTTTCACTCCGCGCCGGCCACCCAAGGCGGTACCGGCGCGGTACTGGTGCTGTTGGCCAACCGCTGAGCGCGCCAGACCTCAGCTGTCGCTGTAAGCCTGGCTGGCATCGTTGACGGCACCAAGCTCGTGCAGCACCGCCGTGGCATAGCAGCCCGGTGGCAGTGCAAATGACATCTCCAGCACACCGTCCTGCAGCCATTGATGCTGCAGCAAGGCCGGACGTAACCGCAGCGGTCGCCGCTCCTGCTTCAGCCCCGCCGCCTCCAGACCCGCCCGCAACGCCACGGCCTGCTCATCGGCCAGGGCCGCGGACTCCAGCGCCAGCGCCTGGCCGGTGGAACGCAACTCGCCCAAGCCCCACAACGGGCCACTGGGATGGATATCGAAACGTGCCAGCCGCTCTGCCAGCACCTCGCTCATCGGTTCCGGGCCGAACACCGAGCGGCTGCCATCGAGCATCCACACCTCACCGTCCAGCGGCCGATCCCAGCTGTCCTGCTCCACACGCGCGGCCAGCACGCGATTGAACAGGGCCGAACGGGCCGCGGACAGCAGCATCGAGCGCTGGTCCTGACGCACCCGGCGTCCGCCAAACATCGCCAACGCCGCCGGCACATTGCCGCCATCCCGGCCAAAACGCTGCTCCCCGAACCAGTTCGGCAGGCCGCGCTCGGCAATCATCTGCAACCGCGCATCGATCGCCGCCACATCACCGCGCACCTCGCGCAACACCAGCTTGAAACGGTTGCCCGCCAACGCGCCGCGCTGCAGCTTGCGGTTGTGCCAGGTCGCGGAGAGCACATGGATCTCATCGGACTCCAGCATGGCGACATCCGGCGACACCCGCTTGGGCAGGTGCACGCTGAAACGCTGCGTGGTGACCGCATGACGATCTTTCTGCCCGGCGTAGCTGACGCCCATCTCCGGCACACCCGCCCACTGCGCCAGGCGCTTGGCCACGGCCACGGTATTGGCACCGCGCTTGCGGATCTCCAGCAGCAGGTGCTCCCCCTCGCCGGTTGGTTCGAATGCCGGCAATTCATCCACCTGGAAATCTTCCGGCACGGTGCGGATGTCCGCCGTCAGCAACGGCGCACCGAACGCCAGCGGCAGCGCGCTCACAGCGCCACCAGCAGCACGGCCGCTTGCGCGGCAATGCCTTCCCCACGGCCGGTGAATCCCAGCTTCTCGCTGGTGGTGGCCTTGATGCTGACCCGCTCCAACTCGATTCCCAGCAGCTGCGCAACCTTCTCGCGCATCGCCAGCGCATGCGGGCCGACCTTGGGCCGCTCACAGATCACGGTGATATCCGTATTCCCAACCTGCCAGCCGCGTTCACGCAGCAGCCCATTGCAATGGCTGACGAACCGGCTGCTGTCCGCCCCCTTCCAGCGGTCATCCGATGGCGGGAAATGCACACCGATATCGCCCAGCGCCACCGCACCGAGCATCGCATCACACAGCGCATGCAGGATCACATCGCCATCGCTGTGTGCCAGCACGCCACAGTGGTGCGGCACGCGCACCCCGCCGAGCATGATGTGGTCGCCCTCGCCGAAGGCATGGACGTCATAGCCCTGGCCGATACGGACCGGCGGGAAAGAAACAGAACTGTTCATGGGGATTCGCTACTTCTATGCAGAGCCAACGCTCGCAGCGCCGGCGGACAGTCAGCCATCGCGCCGCGACAGCTCGAATTCGAAACGGGCCAGATCCGCCGGCGTGGTGACCTTGAAATTGCTCTCGGCCCCTTCCACCAGCAACGGCCGGGCCCCCTGCCGCTCCATGGCCATGGCCTCGTCGGTCACCTCGATGCCGGCGGCAGTGGCGTCCATCAGCGCACGGGTCAGCTGGTGACGACGGAACAGCTGCGGAGTCAGCGCGCGCCACAGACGCTCGCGCGGCTCGGTACGATCAATGCCACCATCATCGCCGGAACGCTTGAGCGTATCGCGCACCGGTGCCGCCAGAATCGCACCGACCGGATCGGCACGCCCCACCTCCAGCAGGCGCCCGAGATCGGCCGCCGCCAGATTCGGACGCGCCGCATCGTGGACCAGCACGAAATCGTCGGCACGGACACTGTCAGGCAGCGCCTGCAGCCCCGCCAGCACCGACAATGCGCGGGTCTGGCCACCGGTGCAGGTCAGCACCGCCTTGTCGGCAAATGAAGTCCATCCCGGCCAGTCCGCGTCGTTCTCGGCGATCGCCACCATGACCCCGGCAACACCGGAATGGGACAGCAGCGATTCCAGCGTGTGCGCCAGCAGGGGCTGACCGCCGGCCTGCAGGTACTGCTTGGGAACGGGCCCACCAAATCGGGTACCGCGACCTGCAGCCGGCACCACCGCCCATACCTGGGTGACACTCATGGCAGATCCTCCGCTGCTGCGCCGGATTGCCCTGTCCACCGCCCACCGCCGCGCGCGCGATGACCGGAGCGTTCTCCACCACGCGATAGAACTTCTCACCCGGCTTGATCATGCCCAGCTCGCTGCGCGCGCGCTCCTCGATGGCAGCCTCGCCTTCCTTCAGATCCTTGACCTCGGCCGCCAACGCATCATTGCGCTGCTGCAGACCTTCGTTGTCACGCTTCTGGTTGGCGACCTGGGCTTCGAGCATCAGCACTTCACCCGAATTGCCCGGGCCGAACCAGAAACGGTACTGCAGCAATGCCAGCAGTACCGCGAGCACCAGCAGCAGCCAGCGCCAGTTGCGCATGGCTTAGCGCTTGAGCGAGACGAACGCGTTACGACCGGCGTAACGCGCGTTGCTGCCGAGGGCTTCCTCGATACGCAGCAACTGGTTGTACTTGGCCACGCGGTCGCTGCGGCACAGCGAGCCGGTCTTGATCTGGGTGGCAGTGGTGGCCACGGCGATATCGGCGATGGTGGTGTCTTCGGTTTCGCCCGAGCGGTGCGAGACGATCGCCGCGTAGCCGGCCTTGTCGGCCATGGCGATGGCTTCCAGGGTTTCGCTCAGCGTGCCGATCTGGTTGACCTTGATCAGGATCGCGTTGGCGGTGCCCGAGTCGATACCTTCCTGGAATATCTTCGGATTGGTCACGAACAGGTCGTCACCGACCAGCTGCACCTTCTTGCCGATGCGCTCGGTCAGCAGTTTCCAGCCGGCCCAGTCGTTCTCGGCCAGGCCGTCTTCGATGGTGATGATCGGGTACTGCGCGGCCCAGTCGGCCAGGAAGTCGACAAACTGCTCGGAGGTCAGACGCTTGTTCTCGCCGACCAGGTTGTACTTGCCGTTCTCGAAGAATTCGCTGGAAGCCACGTCCAGACCCAGCAGCACATCCTCACCGGCCGTGTAGCCGGCCTTGCCGATGGCTTCGAGGATGGTGTCCAGCGCTTCGACATTGCTGCGGAAATCCGGGGCGAAACCACCCTCGTCGCCGACCGCGGTGCTCAGGCCGTGGCTCTTGAGCACCGACTTGAGCGAATGGAAGATCTCGGTGCCGGCACGCAGCGATTCGGCGAACGAATCAAAGCCGACCGGCAGCACCATGAACTCCTGGAAATCGACGTTGTTGTCGGCGTGGGCACCGCCGTTGATGATGTTCATCATCGGCACCGGCAGCGACGGGGTCGCACCCGTCTTGCCCGCCAGGTACTGCCACAGTGCCTGCTTCTTCGACGCGGCAGCCGCGTGCGCGGCGGCCATCGAAACTCCGAGCAGCGCGTTGGCGCCCAGGCGGCCCTTGTTCTCGGTGCCGTCCAGATCGATCAGGCGACGGTCCAGGCCTTCCTGGTCGGCCGCATCGAAATCCTTCAGCGCCGTGGCGATGGCGCCATTGACGTTGGCCACCGCATCGCGCACGCCCTTGCCCAGGTAACGGGTCTTGTCACCATCGCGCAGCTCCACCGCCTCCTTGGTGCCCGTGGAGGCGCCCGACGGCACCATGGCACGGCCAAACGAACCGTCCTGCAGGGTGACTTCGGCTTCCAGCGTGGGGTTGCCACGGCTGTCGAGGATTTCACGGGCGTGGATCTTGGCGATATTGGTCATGATCGGGGGCGGGAGCTCGTCTGAAATGGATCGGGTATCGGAAGAAGAAACGCAAAAGCGACGGCAAGTTTAAACGAAGCAGACACCGGCGCGGGGCGTTGCTTTCCATTGAAAGCGGCGCCCCCCCTACCAGGCTGAACGGGAGTCCGGCTGCCGGTGCTGTTCTGACAGAGCCGCCGGACCGATTCCGCCGCAATGCAGATGGGCCGCGAAATCGCGGCCCATCTGCGTTGCGGCAAACGAAACGTGCGGTCACGAAGGTGGCCACACCCCCCCGTTGCCAGAGTGGATCAACCCGGCCCGCAAATACTTATGCCTGCGCCTCTTTGAGCAGTGTGCCGCCGGCCTTCTTCTCACGCGCGGCACGGATGAAGCCCACAAACAGCGGGTGACCATCGCGCGGAGTGGACAGGAATTCCGGATGCGCCTGACAGGCAAGGAACCACGGGTGCTTGTCGCGCGGCAGTTCCACCACTTCCACCAGCGTGTCATCCATCGACTTGCCCGAGATCACCAGCCCGGCATCTTCCAGCTGGGTGCGATAGCGGTTGTTGAACTCGTAGCGATGGCGATGGCGCTCGGCCACCACGTCCTTGCCATACAGCTCGTGTGCCAGCGTGCCCGGCTTCAACCGCTGCTCCTGCAGGCCCAGACGCATGGTGCCGCCCAGATCGGATTTCTCGTCACGCTTTTCAACCTCACCACTGGCCGTACGCCACTCGGTGATCAGACCGATCACCGGATTCGGCGACTGGCGGTCGTTTTCGGTGCTGTTGGCACCTTCCAACCCGGCCACATGCCGCGCGAAATCGACTACCGCCGCCTGCATGCCATAGCAGATACCGAAGTACGGCACCTGGTGCTCGCGGGCGTACTGGGAGGTGAGCACCTTGCCCTCGAATCCGCGATCACCAAAGCCGCCCGGCACCAGGATGCCGTCGACATTGTCCAGCGCGGACAGGCCGGCGCTCTCCAGCTCCTGCGCCTCCAGCCACTTGAGGTTGACACGGGTGCGCTGGCGCAGACCCCCATGCTTGAGCGCCTCGGCCACCGACTTGTAGGCGTCCTGGTGGTCGATGTACTTGCCGACCACCGCGATGGTCACCTCGTCCAACGGGTGCAGCGCCGCATCCAGCACCGCCTCCCACTCGGCCATATCCACCGGACCGGCCTTGTCACCCAGCTTGAGCTGGTTGACCACGATTTCGTCCAGGCCCTGCGCGTGCAGACCCATCGGTACGCGGTACAGCACCTCCACGTCCGGCACGCTGATCACCGCGCGCTCGGAAACGTTGGTGAACAGCGAAATCTTGCGGCGCTCGGAATCGGGAATCACCTGCTCGGAGCGGCACAGCAGCACATCCGGCTGGATACCGATCGAACGCAGTTCCTTGACCGAGTGCTGGGTCGGCTTGGTCTTCAACTCGCCGGCCGCGGCGATGAACGGCACCAGGGTCAGGTGCATGAACAGCGCCTTCTCCGGCCCACGCTCGGTCCGCACCTGGCGGATCGCCTCCAGGAATGGCAGCGATTCGATATCACCCACGGTACCGCCGATCTCCACCAGCGCCACGTCGAAACCCGCGGTGGCCTCGTCGATGCAACGGCGGATCTCGTCGGTGATGTGCGGGATCACCTGCACGGTGGCGCCGAGGTAATCCCCGCGACGCTCCTTGCGGATCACGTTCTCGTAGATGCGACCGGTGGTCACCGAGTTCTTGCGGCTCAGCCGGGTGCGCAGAAAACGCTCGTAATGCCCCAGATCCAGATCGGTCTCGGCACCGTCGTCGGTGACATAGACCTCACCATGCTGGAAGGGACTCATCGTGCCTGGATCGACGTTGATGTACGGATCCAGCTTCATCATCGTGACCTTCAGGCCACGCGCCTCGAGAATGGAGGCCAGCGACGCGGCCGCAATGCCCTTGCCAAGCGAGGACACTACACCGCCAGTAACAAAAATAAGGGGGGTCATGGCTCAAGCGCCTCCCGGAAAGCCCTAGTTTAAAGGTTGTCGCCTCAACACCCAAGCACGGGATGTGGCGAGATCAAAAAAAAGACGCCCCAACCTGCGCCGGGGCGTCCACGAATCGTTGAAAGCAGGCGTCAGCGACGGCGACGGCCTTCCTCTTCTTCCTCTTCCTCACGCGGTGCCGGCTGACTGGCCTGCGTTTTTTCCTGCGCGGCAGCTGCCGCACGGCGCTTGGCTTTCTGCTCGGCCTCGGTCTGCGCCTTGTCCGCCGATGCATTCTGGGCGGTTTCAGCCGTCTTGCCCTTGTCGGCGCTCTGCGCCATCACCAGCGGGGCAGCGACCACAGCCGCGGCAACTGCGGCCAGCACCAGCAATTTCGATGTTTTCATCCCGTTCCTCCTCAATTCGCGCGCCAGACAGGACAGCGCCTGGATTGGACCGTGCACAGGATACCCGGCCCCGCCTCGCCGCGCCCTGAATGCCCCGCGTGCAAAAATCGCCGCCAGACCGCACACTCCAGCGTCGTTTTGCGCCCTACCGAGATACATGAACGCCCGTTACAACGCCGCCGACATCGAAGTCCTTTCCGGCCTGGACCCGGTCAAACGCCGCCCCGGCATGTACACCGACACCGCGCGCCCGAACCATCTGGCGCAGGAAGTCATCGACAACTCGGTCGACGAGGCGCTGGCCGGCCACGCCAAAACGGTGGAAGTCATCCTGTTCAAGGACGGCAGCTGCGAGGTCAGCGATGACGGCCGCGGCATGCCGGTGGACATCCATCCGGAAGAGAAGATCCCCGGCGTCGAGCTGATCCTGACCCGGCTGCATGCCGGCGGCAAATTCAGCAACCGCAACTACACCTTCTCCGGCGGCCTGCACGGCGTCGGCGTGTCGGTGGTGAACGCGCTCTCCACCCTGGTGGAGATCCATATCCGCCGCGAAGGCAGCGAACACCGCATCACCTTCCGCGATGGTGACCGCGCCAGCCCGCTGGAAGTGGTCGGCAGCGTTGGCAAGAAGAACACAGGCACCCGTCTGCGCTTCTGGCCGGACCCGAAGTATTTCGACACCCCCAAATTCAACCTGCGGGCGCTGCGCCACCTGCTGCGCGCCAAGGCCGTCCTGTGCCCAGGGCTGACCGTCAAGCTGACCGACGAAGCCACCGGTGAAGTCGACACCTGGTATTACGAGGACGGCCTGCGTGACTACCTGAAAGCCGAACTGGGCGAGCGCGAAATGCTGCCGGCCGAACTGTTCACCGGCAACCTGAAGAAGGAAACCGAGGTGGTGGACTGGGCCGTGGCCTGGCTGCCGGAGGGCGAACTGGTCCAGGAAAGCTACGTCAACCTGATCCCCACCGCCCAGCACGGCACCCACGCCAACGGCCTGCGCACCGGCCTGACCGAGGCGCTGCGCGAGTTCTGCGACTTCCGCAATCTGCTGCCGCGCGGCGTCAAGCTGGCGCCGGAAGACGTGTGGGACCGGGTGTCGTTCGTGCTGTCGCTGAAGATGACCGACCCGCAGTTTTCCGGCCAGACCAAGGAACGCCTGTCCTCGCGCCAGGCCGCCGGTTTCGTCGAGGGTGCGGTGCATGACGCCTTCAGCCTGCTGCTGAACCAGAATGTGGAGCTGGGCGAGAAGATCGCGCAGATCGCCATCGAACGCGCCAGCGCGCGGCTGAAGACCGAAAAACTGGTCACCCGCAAGAAAGTCACCCAGGGCCCGGCCCTGCCCGGCAAGCTGGCCGACTGCATCAGCCAGGACCTGTCCCGCACCGAGCTGTTCCTGGTGGAAGGCGACTCGGCCGGCGGCAGCGCCAAGCAGGCCCGCGACAAGGATTTCCAGGCCATCCTGCCATTGCGCGGCAAGATCCTGAACACCTGGGAAGTGGCCTCGGGCAGCGTGCTGGCCTCCGAGGAAGTGCACAACCTGGCCGTGGCCATCGGCTGCGACCCGGGCAAGGAGGACCTGTCGGGCCTGCGCTACGGCAAGGTGGTGATCCTGGCCGACGCCGACTCCGACGGCCTGCACATTGCCACGCTGCTGACCGCCCTGTTCCTGAAACACTTCCCGGCTCTGGTCGATGCCGGCCACGTGTTCGTGGCGATGCCACCGCTGTTCCGCGTGGACGTGGGCAAGCAGGTGTTCTATGCACTGGACGAGGAAGAAAAGCGCTCGCTGCTGGACAAGATCCAGCGCGAGAAGCTCAAGGGCCAGGTCAACGTCACCCGCTTCAAGGGCCTGGGCGAGATGAACCCGCAGCAGCTGCGCGAGTCGACCATCTACCCCGATACCCGCCGCCTGGTGCAGCTGACGGTGGACGACAGTGAGCAGACCAGCTCTTTGATGGACATGCTGCTGGCCAAGAAACGCGCCTCGGATCGGAAGCAATGGCTGGAGAACAAGGGTGATCTGGCTTCACTGGAAGCCTGATTCCCGCAGCCTGATCCGTACCACCCGAAGCCCGCCCTCACCGGCGGGCTTTCTGCTCCCGCCCCATCCGATCCTCCAGCCATGCAAACAACCCGGAGCCGTCTCCGGCACATCCCCCCCCCCCTGCCTCGCCGATCTGCCGCCCAACAAATAAGCCCGCCATCACTGGCGGGCTTTTTGTTTGCCTTTTGCCACCTGACAACCGGCTGCCGTCAGTTCCAGCCCACCAGCTCGAACAGTTTCAGGATCAGGTAGGCGCAGCCACCGGCTGCCGGGATGGTCAGGATCCAGGCCCACAGGATGCGCTCGATCACGCCCAGGCGCAGCGACTTGGGGTTCTTGGCAAAGCCGACGCCCATGATCGCGGTGGAGATGCTGTGGGTGGTCGAGACCGGCATGCCGAAGTGCGCCGCCAGGGTCAGGACCGTGGCCGAGCTGGTCTCCGCGGCAAAGCCGTGGATCGGGTGCAGCTTGACCATCTTGTGACCCAGGGTCTTGATGATCTTCCAGCCTCCCGAGGCGGTACCGGCTGCCATCACCACCGCACAGGTCAGCACGATCCACATCGCGATGCCGTCCCCAGCCTGCGCATTGGGATGCATGAAGGCCAGCCAGGAAGGCAGGTCATCCAGCGCACCGGTCGCCTCGGCGCCGATCAGGGTCATGGCGATGATACCCATGGTCTTCTGCGCGTCATTGTGGCCGTGGGCAAAGCCCATGTAGGCCGCCGACACGATCTGCGCCTTGCCGAAGAACGCATTGACCCAGCGCGGACGCGCCAGCCGGCGCAACAGGCCACCCGCGCGCGCCATGGCGGCGATGATCGCCCACAGCAGGCACATCACCACGATACCCAGCAGGAAGCCGGCGATCGGCGAGGTGATCATCGGCACGAACACCTTCCACAACAGGCCCTTGTTCTGCGCCCAGTTGCCGACATTCTGCGACCAGATCAGCGCGTCCCAGTTGTTGTGGGCCGCCGCCAGACCGGCGCCGCACAGGCCACCGATCAACGCATGCGAGGAGGAGGACGGCAGGCCCTTCCACCAGGTGATCAGATTCCAGACGATGCCGCCCAGCAGCGCGCACAGGATCACCTGTGGCGTCACCGCGACCACGTCGGTATTGAGCAGGCCGTTGGCGATGGTCAGCGCCACCGCGGTGCCGGTCAGCGCGCCGATCAGGTTCATGAAGGCCGCCAGCATCACCGCCCAGCCGGGCGAGAGCACCTTGGTTGCCACCACGGTGGCAATGGAGTTGGCGGTGTCGTGGAAGCCGTTGATGAACTCGAAGACGAGCGCAGCCAGGATCACCACCAGTACTAGGGTGAGCATCGAGCGGCCCCGTCAGCTGTTCTTGAGCACGATCTGGTACGCCACCACACCGGCCTCGCGGCAACGGTCGATGGCTTTTTCCAGAATCTCGAAGAATTCCTTGAGCAGGAACATCTGCAGGTTGTCCAGACGTCCGGAGTAGATGTCGCGGTACAGCTCCAGCATCAGCCGGTCGGCCTCGTTCTCCAGCGCGCGCAGCTTTTCGTTCAACGCGGTCATCCGGTCCAGGTTCATGTGGCGCAGGTCGTTGACCATTTCCACCACCACGCCGGCGGCCTGCTCCAGCATCGCCGCGCGCGGCGCGAAGTCGATGTGCTCCAGATGCGCCACGGCCAGCGAATAGCGATCGGCGAACTTCTCGATCTGCTTGGGAATCTTGTACAGCGCCGAACCCAGTGCTTCGATGTCCTCGCGCTCGATCGGCGTCATGAAGCTGTCCACCAGCGCCTGACTGATCTTGTCCGAGGCGGCCCGTTCGCGCAGACGTGCGAGCTTGAAAGCGTCCAGAGCAGGCTCGCGATCCGCTTCGCGCATCATTGAATGCAGCGCCTTCGCGCTGTCGGAAGCGGCCTGTGCGGCCTCGTCAAGATTAGGTATAGAACTGCTTGCCGGAACCGAAAATGGTCTGCAACGAAAACATGGGGAGCCTATTCGCCGTCGCGGGAGGGACGGCACCAGCGCGAATTATGACTGCTAGAAGGCATCTCGGGTATTCCTTGCGGTTGTCCGCAGCGCCCGCGAGGCCGCGGTTAGCGCCCGCCAGCCGCGTTTTGCTAAGATGCGCGGGCGCCTTCCGGGCGCACCTTATGGACGACGACCCTCATCCCCCGCCGCGAATCCCGGTACACCACACCTGTGGTGACTTGGACGCCGCCTGCCTGACACACCCTCCCCTGCAACCAACCCGGGGAGATTCCCGTGCTTGAGTTTTTCATCGTAATCGCACTGATCCTGCTGAACGGCTTCTTTGCCATGTCCGAAATGTCGGTCATGACCTCGCGCAAAAGTCGCCTCAAGCAGATGGCCGGCTCCAGCAAACGCGCCGCACGTGCACTGGAACTGTCTGAAAAACCTGAAAATTTCCTGTCGACCGTACAGATCGGGATCACCCTGATCGGCATCCTGACCGGTGTCTATGGCGGCGACGCCATCGGCGGCGCCATCGCCGCGCAGCTGCAATCGCTGTTCCCGGCACTGTCGGCCAACTTCGCCCTGTTCGGCTCGACCCAGCCCTATGCCGACTTCCTCGGCAAGACCCTGGCGGTGGCCTGATCACCTATCTGACGCTGATTTTCGGCGAACTGGTCCCCAAGCGCGTCGCCCTGACCCGCTCGGAGGACATTGCCGGGGTCGTGGCGGTGCCGATGAGCTGGCTGGCACGCATCGCCGCGCCGGGCGTATGGCTGCTCTCGCGCTCCACCCATCTGGTGCTGCGCCTGCTGGGCCTGGGCCAGACCGAATCGGCCTCGGTGACGGAAGAGGAGATCCGCATGCTGGTGGCCGAAAGCCACGAGCAGGGCGTGATCGACGCCGACGAGCGCAACATGATGAACCGGGTGATGCGCCTGGGCGACCGCACCGCCGACAGCCTGATGACCCCCCGCAACCGCATCGCCTGGCTGGACACCACCGCGCCGGCCGAAAAGAACCTGCACACCATGCGTGAGCACGCGTTCTCGCGCTACCCGGTGTACCGCGACAACGACCAGGACATCGTCGGCATTCTGGAGGTGAAGACCCTGGTCACCCGGCTGGAGGGCTCCGAGCACTCGCTGTTCCAGAATCTGCGCGAGACCTTGTATGTGTCCGAGTCCACCCATGCGATGAAACTGCTGGAAATCTTCCGCGAGGAGCAGCAGTCGATGGCCCTGGTGGTGGATGAATACGGTGAGATCCAAGGGCTGGTGACCATCAGCGACCTGATGGGCGCCGTGGTCGGCCGCCTGCAGGCGCCGGAAAATACCGATGAGGACGCCCTGGTGGTCACCCGTGAAGACGGCTCGCAGCTGGTGGACGGCTCGCTGCCGATCGATGACCTGCGCGAACTGATGGAAGGCGCCGCGCTGCCTGACGCGGAGGAAGGCGACTACTACACGCTGGCCGGCATGTGCATGCACTATTTCGGCCGTATCCCCCACGCCGGCGAGTACTTCGACTGGGCGGGCTGGCGCATCGAAATCGTCGACCTGGACGGCGCGCGCATCGACAAGCTGCTGCTGCGCAAACTGGCCGAGGAAGATGCCGATGAACTCACCGGCTGACCCCGCCGCGGACGGCACCGGCAGCGACGGCTACCGCAACGAAGGCATCCGCACCCTGCTGGCCCTGTTCGAGCATGGCGATCCGGCCGAACATCTGCCGCTGCGGCATATCCTGCAGAACCTGCAGCAAAGCGCCTTCGGCGTTTTCCTGTTCATCGCGATCCTGCCGTCGTTCATTCCGATCCCGGGCGTCGGTGGTGCGGTCAGCGGCCCGCTGGTGGTGCTGATCGGCGTGCAACTGCTGGGCGGACTGTCGCGACCCTGGGTGCCCGGCTTCATTGCCCGCCGAGGCCCCAAGCGCGCGACCATGCACAGGTTCCTGGGCAAGATCGGCCGCCCGTTGCGGCGGCTGGACCGGATGCTCAGACCGCGTATGGCGCCATTGCTCCGGCCATTGCCGGCACGGATGTTCACTGGCCTGCTGCTGATCCTGGTCGGCCTGCTGCTGTCGCTGCCGATTCCGTTCACCAACTACCTGTTCGGCTTCCAGCTGCTGCTGTTTGCACTGGCCCTGATCGAGCGCGATGGCGCGCTGATGCTGTTCAACTGGGTGGCAGCCGTTGCCGCCGGCATGTTTTTCGGACTCGGCTCCGGGCAACTGGTCAGCCATACCGGCCAGCTGCTGCAGCGCTGGACCGGCGGCTGACGGAAATTGCGCAGCGCGGAGGGGCGGTAACCAGGCCGCCCCGGTCAACGCGCTTGTCGCGCCTGCCAGGCCTGCATGGCCAGCTCGAAGGAGCGCAAGCGGGCCTGATGGTCAAAGATGTTGGCGGTGATCAGCAGCTCATCCGGGCGATGCCGCCCGGCAAAGTCCGCCAGCCTTCGGCAACCTGTGCAGGATCGCCCAGCACCGTGCAAGCCAGAGCGCGCTCGACGCCGGCCTTCTCCTGCGGCGCCCAGAAGGATTCGATATCGGCCACCGGCGGCGGGATCTGTCCGGGCTGGCCGCGACGCAGATTGACGAAACTCTGCTGCTGGGTGGTGAACAGGCGCCGCGACTCGGCCTCGGAGTCACTGGCCACCACGTTCAGCGCCAGGATGGCGTAGGGAGCAGCCAGCCGCGCGGAAGCCCGGAAATCGCGCCGGTACAGCGCCAGCGCCTCATCCATCGCATCGGGTGCGAAGTGCGAGGCGAACGCGAACGGCAACCCCATCGCCGCCGCCAGCCGTGCACTGAACAGGCTGGAGCCCAGCAACCAAACCGGCACTTCGACCCCCGCTCCCGGCACCGCCTGCACGGACTGGCCGCGCTGCGCAGGCTCGAAATAATGGAGCAGCTCGGCAACATCCTGCGGGAACTGGTCGGCACTGTCGAAATAGCGGCGCAGCGCGCGCGCCGTGGCGTGATCGGTGCCGGGCGCACGCCCCAGCCCCAGATCGATGCGCCCCGGGTACAGCGAGGCCAGCGTGCCGAACTGCTCGGCCACCTGCAGCGGCGAGTGGTTGGGCAGCATGATCCCGCCGGCGCCCACACGGATGGTGGAGGTCCCGCCGGCCACATGCCCGATCAACACCGAAGTCGCCGCGCTGGCGATACCCGGCATGTTGTGGTGTTCGGCCAGCCAGTAGCGCCGGTAACCCCAACGCTCGGCGTGCTGGGCCAGATCCAGCATGTTGCCGAAGGCCTGCTGCGGCGTGGCGCCTTCACATACCGGTGCCAGATCGAGAATCGACAGAGGAATCATCGGGAGTTTCCATTGGGGACCACCTCCAGTTGGGGCCGATGACACTGCATTGCCAGCTGCCCCGACACCTCACCGCCACAACACTGCTTTCCGGGCACGACATCCGGACACCCTCAGGCGGCCTGTTCAGCCTCGCGGTCGACCAGCGGCTGCAACTGCGGATCCAGTGCCACGCGCTCGTCGAATACGAAGCAGCGGCCGTCGTAGCCCTCCCCGCCCACTTCCTCGAAATAGCCCAGAATGCCGCCTTCCAGCTGCAGCACATTGTCCATGCCGTCGTTGCGCATCCACAGCGCGGCCTTCTCGCAGCGGATACCGCCGGTGCAGAAACTGACCACGGTGGCATCGGCCAGGCCTTCGCGGTGCGGCTCGAGTGCGGCCGGCAGATCGGTGAATTTGTCGATCGGCAGGGTCAGGGCACCGGCAAAGGTGCCGTGCGCGAACTCCTGGACATTGCGGGTATCGAGCATCACCACGCGCTTGCCGGCATCGTCATGGCCCTGCCGCAACCAGCGCTGCACCGTGGCCGGGGCCACGCTGGGCGCACGCGGATAGTCCAGCGGCTGGCCGTCGTCGCGGCGGAAGCTGATGATTTCGGATTTGACCTTGGCCTTGAGCCGGGCGAACGGCTGCATCTGGCTGTAGCTGTACTTGACACGCATAGCGGCAAAGCGCGCATCGGTTTTCAGCTGCGCGTAGAACGCATCGATACCGTCACGGCTGCCGGCCAGGAACAGGTTGATGCCCTCCTCGGCAACCAGGATGGTGCCGCGCAGCTCCTGGGTCTGGGCGCACTCGAGCAGCGTTGCCGCCAGCGTGTCGGCATCGGGAAGCGGGACGAAATGGTAGGCGGCGGTATTGACGATCATGGACATATTCTAGAACGGTCGGTTGCCAGAGCCCGGGAAAAGGCCCATCGGCGGAACGGTGGGAAAAATGGAGACGGTGGAAAGCCGGCTCAGCCGCGCAACAGCATGAAGGGCAGCAGCACCAGCGCCGCAGCGGCGACCATGCCCAGCAACACCACCACCACATACAGCGGACGCTGCCGCAACAGCGAGCCGAAGGTCTCGGCACTGCCATCACGCAAAGCCGCCTCGCGTTCGGCACGGACCCGCTGGCCGCGCTCGGCCTGATAGGTCGCCATCAACGCCTTGGCGCGCGGATGGTCGTCGTTGTCACGCAACCAGATCCCGCCGTGCGAGATGCCCCAAGGACTGGGTTCGGTGCGATACCAGGCGATCGCGTTGCGATCGAGCAGTTCCCCGACCTCGCGACTTTCGTCTTCACCGACATTGCGTAGATTGAGCAGCAGTTTAGCCATGGCACCATGATACCCGGCGACGATGCGCTACCCTTGCACGCCCTGTCTGCCGGAGGTCGCCGTGCGCCGTCTATTCATCCCGACTCTGCTGTCCCTGCTCGCGGCCGGGTGCACCCCGCCGGGACCTCCGCCCGGAGGCACCATCGCCACCTTCGAGCGCATCGACACCCAGCCGGGTACCGGCGCTGAAGCCGTTCCCGGCACCAAAGTCACCGTCCACTACACCGGCTGGCTGTATGACGAGCGCGCCGCTGACAAGCACGGTGAAAAATTCGACAGCTCGCTCGACCGTGGCGAGCCCTTCACCTTCAACCTCGGTGAAAAGCAGGTCATCCGTGGCTGGGATGAAGGCTTTGCCGGCATGAAGGTCGGCGGCAAGCGCACCTTGATGATTCCGGCCGAATACGGCTACGGCAATCGCCGCACCGGACCGATCCCGGCCGGCTCCTCCCTGGTTTTCGATGTTGAACTGCTTGATGTCCAGCCCCGCTAAACACACCGTCGCCGTCATCGGCGGCGGCCCTGCCGGCCTGTTCGCCGCCGAACGCTTGTGCGCGGCCGGGCTGGAGGTGCACCTGTACGAGGCCAAAGGTTCGCCGGGACGAAAATTCCTGATCGCCGGCAAAGGCGGGCTCAACCTGACCCATTCCGAACCGCGGCCACAGTTCGACGGCCGCTATCGCGAACGCCAGGATGTCGTCGCCCGCTGGCTCGACGGCTTTGATGCCGAAGCGCTGCGCCACTGGGCGCAAGGCTTGGGCGTGGACACCTATGTCGGCAGTTCCGGACGCGTGTTCCCGGTTGATCGCAAAGCCGCGCCCCTGCTGCGCGGCTGGGTACGCCGTCTGAAAGAGCAAGGCGTGCGCTTCCACGTGCAGCACCGCTGGTCAGGCTGGAATGAGGACGGGACGCTGCGCTTCGAAACCGGCAATGGCACGGTCGATGTGCACAGCGATGCCACCGTGCTCGCCCTGGGCGGTGGCAGCTGGCCGCAGCTCGGCTCCGATGGTCGCTGGACGGAAATTCTGTCGGGTCGTGGCGTGGATATCACACCGCTGCAGCCGGCCAACTGTGGCTTCGACGTGGCCTGGTCCGAACATTTCCGGCAGCGCCACGCCGGCAGCCCGCTCAAACCGGTGATCGCACACTGGATCGATCTGCAAGGCCATGCGCAGCACCTGCAGGGCGAATGCGTCGCCAGCGAATACGGCCTTGAGGGCAGCCTGATCTATGCACTGGCGGCGGACCTGCGCGAAACCCTCCATCGCAACGGCAGCGCACAGCTGCAGCTGGATCTGGTACCAGGCCGCGAGCTGGACCGCCTGCGCGCCGACCTGGGACGGCCGCGCAAGGGCCGCAG
>NZ_BAZI01000002.1 GCF_001310775.1 Stenotrophomonas pictorum JCM 9942 | reverse complement strand
CCCCATTAATCGTTACTCGCCATTCCACGCCGACCTGCCTGCCCCCCGGTAGAGGCGGGAGAGGAAATGGGCATTGATGCCCGCGAAATGTCAGCTGCACCACTGCCGCCTCCTCCACTACTGCCACGGTTATTTTCAGGAGCTTGATGCAAGTAAGAGCCCGGTGGCTGCCCCTGCGGGCCGGGCTGCGCGCCTGCCGCACCGCCAATCTGTGAATACGCCATGAAACTTCCCAACGTTCCTTGGAAAAACATGGCGGCCATCGGGGGTGCGGTCAGGATCAATGTGGTGAGGATCAGCCCCATGCCGCCCTGCTGCATCGCTTGGCTGCTCAAACCACCACCAGTCGCCACATCCAATCGGAAATCTCCGAAAATTTCGCCGATCCAGAATGCAACGGACAACAACCACCACACCACTGAAATATCAAAGGTATCGCCACTGGCACCGTGGAACTGCTACAATTTGAGCAATAACCTCAGCAGATCGGAGAAAGGAACACCAATAGACAGCTAACGATAGAAAACAAACTCACTAAAATAAGACCAAATAAAATACAGCCCACTACTCAGCAATAATCAAAAATCACGCTGCCAACTGTTTAAAATTTTTCGAAAATAGGTTCAGAGCAATCTGTGTACTTTATTTCGCATTCCACCAATCCATCCTTCGCGCACATTTCCTGCACACGCTGGACGGCCACCTCTTTTGTAGCCGCCGTATTCGATCTAATTTTTCGCCCTCCTTGGGCTATTCCGTACGCAATGCACTGGTTCTTATAACTAGCGAACACACTGCAATCCTTCGCACCATAGGTCGCGCAACGCTGCTGAGCTTCAGATATAGCTGTTCTCTTAGACCTTTGACCCACTGAAGCCCCCATATCGCCGCTACGGGAGACTGAAATCACTCCCCACGTTTTGATCCAGCGCCCTGTGGCCCTTGGCCCGACTGCGCCTGATGCTCCACTCGGAATTGGAGCACAACCAAGCACCCCCTGCCCTCCGACCGGATACTGCCCAGGCGGACATGGTCCTTCCGCATATGTCGCGACTGATACCAACAGCAGAAGGATAAAGAAAAACGCACGCGATATAGAAAACATGCTAAATCTCCTTCAGTTTCCAGTATTGCGAGGTGCGGCCCGGAGCCCCGTTTCCGGAGCTACCGCTGCATTATTCTGGGGTAGAATCATCCTGCTTCCGCCGTCAGCTTCACGGCGCCCTCCATCATCTGCGTGTGCCTTATTCGGCGAAGATGGCGTATAGCTACCCGGCGGACGACCATCGGCACTCGGCGTACCAGCCGCACCACCACCTATCTGCGAATACGCCATGAAACTTCCCAACGTTCCTTGGAAAAACATGGCGGCCATCGGGGGGGCGGTCAGGATCAATGTGGTGAGGATCAGCCCCATGCCGCCCTGCTGCATCGCTTGGCTGCTCAAACCACCACCAGTCGCCACATCCAACAGGTACTTGTCGACCAGTGCACTGGTCCAGAACGCGGCGGACACGCGAATGACCATGTCGAGTGCGATCGACACCATCGCGGCCAAGACCGCCATCGAGAACATCGTCCCCAGTCCATAGAAGAGCCAGCGCTGGAACAGCTGCTTGGTCTGATCGAACAGCAAACACAGGATGAAAAGCGGCCCCAAGCCGATGAAGAGCGCGATCGCCACCTCATATAGCAACAACATCGACCCGGCAGTCACCGCAGGCCCACCGGTGCCCAGACCGATGGCCAACAATGCCCGGTTCTTGTCGTCGCGCAGATTGTCATCGTCCAGCACCTTGATCGCATCGACGCTTGAGAGCGCCACCTGCATCCAAGCCAGGCTCTTGTCGATCTGTTCGTCCGGCGACTCGTTCTTGCCGGTTACAACCCAGGTGATCTCGTCTCTTACGTCCTTGGTTATAAACTGCTTCAGACTGCCGCCGAACATGGCCATGCTGGTAGCCACACTCACGATAAATGCAGCCCGCGCCATATTGGTGACAAGAACCATCATCGAGTCGCGGCTTTGCCCGGTGACGATCCGGAAGCCTTGAAGCAACACCCAGAGCGTCATCAAGGTCAGTGCGATGCCGCCTACCCAGCCATCATATTGCCGAGCAGCTCGATGCTGAACGCATCGATGCGCTTACGCAGGTAAGTCAGGATGAATCGGAAAAACGCAAAATCCCCGATCGACTGCATGCGTATGGCATGGCCCAGCAGGTCCTGCAACCCGCCGGTTAAATCAAAGCTCTCAATCGATCGGACATTCATTCCTGTCATTCCTGATTAGTTCCATCAGACCGCTTTTCGTCGCCACTGCTGACGATGTCCCGGCTCATCCGCTGAGCTCTCAGTCGATGCTCAGCGCCGTCTTCAGTGCGGCCGTCTTGACCAGATCACCGGCCAACGACGACGGGCCTTTCATCGCCCTATGCGCAATCAGCTTCTGGTTGGCCTCCATGACCTCGATGTAGGCGTCATAGGACTTCATGCGCGCCTCGAAATTTTTGGCCGCCGCATTGATTTCGTTGGCGGTACGCAGCGAATCGTTTACGACCGCGTCCATGTCGCCACGCCTGTTGCTCAGAAGGCGCAGGCTGGCAATCCGGTCAAGACTGTTGAGGAACGACGGGGCGGTAGTAAGCATGAAATCCACCGATTCATTATATTTTCGGTTCTGCATCATGCGAATGTTCACGCAAATCTGGGTCTGCTGGCTTTTCCAGTCACCGCCGGAGCCGAACACGACTGAGCTCAACCAGCCCTTCAGATCCGCATCCTTGCCACAGGTCTCAGCGACCAGGTAGTTGGGAGCCACCGGCGTCAGCGGCGCAGCATCAGGCAATCCGAACGAATTGATGATCCCCTGTACCGTCACCAGCGCCTCTTGGTATTCCCGTAATGTCTGTGCCCAGTCGGTAGCCCATTGAGTGTTGTCTTTGATGTACTGGGCCGCTTGCTGGATCTGGGCACGGTAGGTATTGATCTGATTTAAAATTTGCTGCCCAAAACTAGGACCCACTTCCACGACCGCCTGTTGCGAATGGGCGGTGACAGCCCCAAGTGCCAGCGCGACTCCAAAAACAATTGCCACCCCGCTGTGATGCGATTGAAGATTCGAATTACTCCTTCCCGATCGTTTCATGACGTTCTCCAAAACAGGGATCTTCTGATCGTGGGTTTATGAAATTCCGCAATGAATCAAATTGCGACCTCGTTTCGGGGCGAATGTGCTTTCCCTGAGCCTTTTCGCCTCTTGTAGAACTCGTCCAGCCACTGCTCGGGACTGAGGTCAGCTTTTGCCACGTTCTCCCGTTCCGCGACATCCAGCAGGACGCGATGCATCACCTCGATGTTGTCGGTGGAGGCGGAAATAACCGAGAGGATGTCATCCATACCGCGCAGATTGAGCTGACACACACTGGCGGCATGGCCCTGTTTGACCAGAAAGCAGCGTGAGCGCTCATCCAAAGCGGTGACCACTTTGAATTCGGCTTCGGTCAGTTTCAGTCCGTCGATATAGTCCGAGCGACTGGCATTGGGATTGGGCAGCAGGATCAGCGTAGCGGTCTGCTCGATCAGCGCGGCGGCGATGTCGCTTTTGAGCGCATCTTCCGGACTCTGGGTGGCGAAGATGCCCAGCCCATTCTGTTTACGGATGGTCTTCTGCTTGTTCTTGGCGAATTCCTTCAGCCCTCCCTCGCCATCGAGGATCTTCCAGAACTCGTCCATAACGTAGATCAGCGGGCGCCCATCGATCAGCGATTCCAAGCGATGCAACAGGTAATTGATGACCGGTACACGCACTTCAGGATTGTCGATGATGTCGGTGTAGTCGAAACCGATGATGCTTGCCTTGCCCAGGTCCACGGTATCGACCGGATTGTCGAACACCCAGCCCAGTGAGTTGCCCGATGTCCAGCGGCGCAGGCGTGCGTACAGGCCGTCATCGCCCATGTTGGGCAGGCTTTTCTGGAAGTTGGTCATGCTGCGCAGGTGCATCGGCGTGTCGAGCATGCTCGCCACCGCGCGGTAGATGTCATCTTCCTCGCGGGCGCTGTATTCGCGCTTGCCGGCCAGCACTTTGATCAGGTCGGCCAGGAACTGCACGTTGCTTTCGGTGTTCTCGCACTGGAAAGGGTTGAATCCGGTCGATGCCCCGTTCTCAAGCGCCAGATAGTTGCCGCCACAGGCGCGCACAAAGATCTCGGCGCCGCGGTCCTTGTCGAAGAAGAAGATGGTCGGCGACGGTTCGTACTTCTGCACCTGGCTGAGCAGGAAGTTGATCAGCGCCGTCTTGCCGGTGCCGGACTTGCCAATGACCATGGTGTTGGCAATGGCCTTCTCGCCGAGCGAATTCTCCGAAGGATGCGTGGCATGGAAATTGAAGTAGTACGGCTGCCCGTTGGTGGTCTGCAGCGTGGTCACGCAATCGCCCCAGGGGTTGTTGTGCGGCTTGCCGGTGGCGAAGTTGTGCAGCGGCGACAGCCCGAGGAAATTCAGCGAGCTGACGTTGGCCAAGCGGGTGCGATAGCGCCAGTTGGCGGGTAACTGTGAATAGAACGCCGAGGTGACCGCGAGGTCCTCTTTGGTTGACACGAAACCGGCATTGGACAGTTCGGCGCGGGTCGCGGCAATGTTGTGGGAAAGCTTTTCCTGGCTGTCGGCATAGACCGCGATGATGAAATGGTATTCGCCCAGCACGAAGTTGCCCGATGACAGCTGATCCATCGCCTGGTCCAACTCGATGATCTGACTTACCGCCTTGTCACCGGAGGAAATCATCATGCCCTTGGTGCGGTCCAGCACCTTGAGCGCATCCTGCCGCCCCATCGGACTGAACGAATGGGTGATGACATACTCGAAATCGAGATACTTCAGTCCATTGAGTACTCCGGGATACGTCCCATCGGCATATTCCTTGATGTTGAGAATGGCGCCGAAGTGTTGATGCCGTGGGGCGTACTGACCACAAAATCACCTGTCTTGGCCGAGAACATGTGGCGGCTGACCGGCAGGTAGTCTTTGACCGGGGCCGACAGCACCGGCACCGGCTCGTCGATGCGATTGAGCAGGTAGCCGAAGAACTCCAGGGTTTCGGAGAATACCTGGCCGTTTTTCGCTTCATACATACCCATGCGGTACGGCGCGTAATCACGGATGACCGCCTCGACGTTGCCCGCCATTTCCAGCAGTGTGGCAACCGCCTGATCCTGTTCGGCCTGCAGCTTGACGACGTCCGAGGACTTGTCCATCAGCCGCTTGCCCGCCACCACCGGGCGGTACAGCATCGTCAGGTACAACTCGTTCTGCATGATCCGCTGCGCCGAAAGCATGTCCATGTACTGGTCGCACACTTCCTGGTTAAAACGCTGGCCGAACCGGCTTCGCGAGGTGAGCTGGCGCCGACGGCGGATGTCGTGCACCCAGAACGCCACGTTGACGAAATCGGGGGCACGCAGGGTCTGCAACAACCGGTTGAAGGTGTTGTGGCGGTGCTCCAGTTCCCAATCCTCGCGGCCTACGAAGGGCAGCCCCTGCAGATGCCACGTCAGCAGAAAATCCCCGCCTGTGGTCTTTACGACCGTCGGCGCCACGTGCGACGAGAGGGGGATGAATTCACTGATGGAGGTGTCGGGGCTGAACATGAACGGCTTCCGTTGAGGTACCGCGAAAGGGGTCTACCTGCCGCACCGTGCAGGCGACGAAGGGGTCGCCTGCACGGTTTGTTACCTGTCACCGGAGGATGACGGCGGTGGTCTGTTGCGATAGTGGTTGGGCGAAAACACCCACATGCCATCGTGCTGCTGCAGATTGCGCGCCTTGAATTTGAAATGCAGGCGTAGACCAATCAGCCGGAAAATCATTTCGTCACGCTTGGCCATATGCCGCATCACAAAAATGGCGAGCGGAATCAACAGCAGCAGCCACATGTTGAAATACATGCCCAACAGCAGCAGGCCACCGGCCACCAGAAAGAAGGGGACGTACGGCACGCCCAGAAACATGGGCGGGCGCGTACACCCCCGGAACAGCACATTCTTATGCACGGTAATGCTGGACCACGTCGATCAGCATGGTGGTGGCGGCACAGGTGCCACTGCTGTCGCCCAGCAGCATCTTGGCGATCTGGCCGGCCGCGCCGATCAGTAGGCCCCCGATCAGGATCGGCGCCACATCGGCAATGCGCTTATGGGCGAAGGCAATCTGATAGCCGGCGAAGATCACCGCGATAGTCACCACGGCGATGGAGGCCAGGTTGAGCAGGCCGTTGATGTTGTTGAAGAAGCCGCAGACCTTCTTGTCAGCGCCTCCAAAATTGGTTGCCTGGGCAAATACGTCCGGCACAAAGACCACACCAGCGAAGACCATTGCCATCAGCAGGGTCTTCAGCGTGCGCTGGACGTTGGCGGAATCGAGAGAAGTACGCTTCATTGATGATTTCCTTGTCGATGGTCCAAAACAACTGAATCGGCCATACCGTGTGGCTGGCCGTGCCACAACTTCGTCAGAACACGAAGGCTGAATCCCCCACGGGAATATTGGCGGCAGGCATCGCCGTGGCCGGATCGGTCTGCGCCGGTTCCGCCTGCGATGGATTCCGCGCGCTCCACGGTCGCAACAGCACCGGAGCACCCGGCAGCTGCGCTGCTGCCGGCGGAGCGGAAGAAGGCTGTGCGATAGATACCGGCTGCTGCACCACAGGGTCCATCGCCTCCAGCACTCCCCGCGACAACGCGACATCGCCGGCGCGAGCCAGCCCGCCACGCACCATTGCGCCGGTAGACGGATACCTCTCGTAGGCGCGGTCAGGATCTGTGCCGGCGGCCTGACCATCTGCCAGCGCCGCTGCCGCTGCCGCTGATGGAGACGCAACCCGTGCACTGACCACGTCGCTCGCTTCTCCGGTACCTCGCGGATGACGGGAAATATCGCCCCGCCGCCGCTGCGACTGCCGACTGACCACATTGATCGGGGTGACTCCCACTGCCGTGGCTCCGCCACCTACGCGTTCACCGGCAATGGACGCAAACACCTTCTGCACATAGCCGTGCCGAAAGCCGGTGGTGAAATTTCCCGAGTAGTAGCAGCTGAAGGACTTGCCCCAGTCGTTGCCTGAGCGCCTGTGGCACTCGGCCAGGATGCGTGAGCCGGCCTGCAGATTGGGACAGCGCTGGAAGGCCTTTTCATAGGAATCCAGCCCGTATTTGGCCAGGTTGTAGCGATTCACCTGGGCCAGGCCGACCGAGAAGTTGTAGCCCTGTTGTTCGAGCATCCTTACGGTCGCGAGGGCCTCGTCCAACTGCCGCGGCTGGCGCGCCAACACCCCGCCAACCACGCCGATGGCATACGGGTTACGCGAGGATTCAACCTCGACCACGTGCCTCATCACATCCATCGGCACGGCCATTTCCGGACACGCCAGCATTTCCATACCCGGCAGCATCAGCGCCCCCTCCCGCTGACTACGAACTGCGCCTGGCAGTAGCGTGCGGCACGACCCGTTGCGACAACGCAGCACATCTTCTGGCAAGTCATATCGGAGCGCTCACTTCGGCCTGGGAAAATGCACGTTCAGGGTTGAAGTCGATGCCGGTGATGTAGCGGCTGCCGGCGTGGGCTTTGATATGCACGACGACGTCGATGGTCATCATCAACAAGCGCTTGATCACCGAAAACTCCAGTCCAGAGCCTTCCACCGACGCCTTGACCATCAATGCGAGCTGGTCCCAGGTCTGCTCCGGACTGCCCGCGTGGCAGCTGGTGATCGAGCCGGGATGGCCCGATGCACAGTTGCGGATGAAGTAGAACGCTTCATCGCCGCGCAATTCGGCCAGGATGATGCGTTCGGGCTTCATGCGCAGGCAGGCCTCCATACAGCTCTTGGCAGTGACATTGCTGGCACTCTGCCCGCCCTTGGAGTACAGCAGATGGACGACATTGGGCTGGCTGATGAACAGTTCGCGCGCATCCTCGATCGTCACCAGGCGCTCAGTGGCGGGAATATGGTTGACCAGCGATTTCATGAACGTGGTCTTGCCGCTGCCGGTCGCCCCTGAGACCACGATGTTCTTGCGATACAGCACGGCACGCCGGAAGAACTCGGCGTAATTGCGCGCGTGGCGCAGTTCGAGCAACTCACGATCCTGCTCGTTCAATGTCGAACCCTGGTCCAGGATCTGGTCGAAAAATCCTTCCTGCTGGTATTGCTGCAACGTCTTGGTGTGCCGGGACGGCAACCGGATGGTGATGGAAACCTTGCCGGCGTCGCAGGCCGGCGGGATCACGAACTGGGCGCGCTGGCCGGTGGGGAACGTCAATGACACCACCGGATCGGTGTCGGTGATGCGCTGTCCGGTATTGCTTTCGTTGACCACGGCGGTGCAGAACTGGCGCGCACGCTCAAAGCTCAGCGTGGGAACCTCCACACGTTGCCATCCCTCACGCGTCTCCAGATACACCTCGCCCGGACGGTTTATGCAGATTTCCGTCACCTCGGACGAAGCCATGTACTGGTCGATGCCCAAGACCTCGTACTGGTATCTGAGGAATTCACTGGAAACATCAGCAATCGGCGTCACTTCGACATCCATGATCGATCCCTGACGTCAGCGGCGCATGGGCAGCACGTCGCTGAAATCGACGTCCTTGGCCACGTAGACACTGACCACAACACCCTGGTTGATGGTGACAGTGGGTGGCCGACGCTGACTCAGCGCCTCATTGGCCAGTCGCTCCATGGTGCGTGCCGTGGCACTTTCATAAGGTGACTGGATGGCCAGGCCGCTGTTGGTGATCGTTGTCGATTCCGGGCCATGTTCGGCAGCGGCATATTTGAAGGCATCGGCAAGCAGACTGATCATCAGCGCGGAGGTGATGCGGCTGCCCCAGTGTGCGCTGTACTGGCCCGGGTGACCGGCTCCACCGAGCTGGTCAACCCCCGGACTGGACATGGCCACGTCGATACCATTGGGAGTGGTGATGCGGTCCCATACCACCGCGACACGCTCTCCGCTGGGACCACCGCCATAGGCGCCGTAGATTTTCGAGCCCTTTGGCAACAGCAGGCTGCGGCCATTGATGGAATACACCGGCTCGGTCAGGAGGCAGGAGGTGAAACCTGGCACATCGGTGATGATGCGGGTTTCAAGTACGCAGCGCAGGTACGTACCACGTACGAGCAGCGCATCCGGACTACGGAGGAAACTGGCACTGGAAACATCTTCCACGTCCGGGCCGCGACGCACTTTGGCCTCTTGTGGCGGCTGGTTGCCGGGTAGTTGCGCCAGCATCGCGCGCGTGTAGTCGTCCATCCCCGCGGACGCACCGCCGTTAGCACCCTGCCCATCGCCACTGCCCATGCCCCCGACCGATCCCATACGCCGGTCCATCAGGCTCGGGCCACTGCTGGAGTCGTGTATCGCAGACGGGGCAGCGAACATTGCCGGCGCGCGCGGCAACTCCTGCGGTGGCAACGGCGGCAACATTGGAATGGGAGCAGCCTGCACCTGCTGTTCCAACGGCGGCGCGGTCGGCAGTTCCGGCGTGGATACGCGCGCCGTCTCATTGACCTTGGCCGGCAACTGCTGATCATCCCTGGATTTGCGCAGCAGCAGGAAGCCCATGGAAATGAGCAGCACCACAATGCTGCCCAGAAAAAACAGCGCCTTGCGATTCAAGCGCTGCTCTTCGGCCGAGCGCAACTTCGGTGCGGCGGCGTCAAGATCCGGGGCTGACTCGGCGTATGCCCTACCGTAATAGGGATTGCTCGAGGTTGAATCGATGACTTCCGGTGCGCTCTCGCCGCCCTGATCGCGCGCATTGTCCGCCGCATTGCCGGGGATAGTGTGCTGGCTCATTTCTTCACGTTCCTTCGCAAGCCCACCACGCTGTCACCATGACGGATCACCAGGTAGGGATAGGTTCCGTGCACGATCAGCGCATTGCCCTCGACCGTGGTGTTGACGACAAAATCCTCGCCATGTTCGGTCTCGCGACCAAACACCGCGGGGAAAATACCGGTTTTATACTGCGGCGACACAGGCAGCCTCAGGTAGGTGAAGCGTCCATCGTCATAGGCATTGACTGGAATCAGCCAACCCATTTTCTTCGCGCTACGTGTGGAATACGCGTAATCGAAATTGTAGTGACGGTCCTTGGCCAGCTCCGCACTCACCAGCGGCTGGAGCTCTTCCTCAACAGCTTGCCGGGCCGCACTGAACTCGGTGCCGCCGGGATAGTTGAAGGTGATCTTGTACTGCACGCCGGCCCGCCGCGCCTGTTCAAGCTGGCGCCAGTCGGTCGCGACCACCTTCAATTCGAAGATGTAGGAATGGGTTTCGGTGCGCACCATCATGTTGGTGTCGACATCGATATTTTTAGGCTTCAGATAGAACACGTTCTCACGACGCGTCAGCTCCCAGCCATTGCTGAAACCGGTGCTGTAGTCGAGGATCTTCTCGTGGGGACTGAGTTCGATCTGTGTCGTCAGCCCCAATCCGGTACGGACCGGATAGATGCGGTCCTTCTCGTATTCGTACTGGTGCACCGCCTGCGCTGCAACCGGAGCACTGAACCCGGCCAACATCGGCAACAGGACCAGGATGGTCCACCAAACTCTTGCACTACTCATCGGTTGCCAACTCCCTCAGCAGTTCCGGTGGAAATTCCTTGGCCACGCGGCCGCTCCGATTGCGGTGGTGCGACGTGGCCTGGCAGCACCATCCCTGGCATGACTTGCCCGGCGGCTCCCTGGGGCATGGAGTGGCCCGGCGCGGGTTGAGCCGGCAGGGAACCCGGCTGACCCGCAGCCGGATCGATCAGGGTGGCTGCCTCGGAAGAGGTCGGATCGTAATTGGCGTGCATCGACGCCTGCAGGGATGAAGGAGCCATCGCCGCGTCATCCGGTACCGGCACACCGCGCGCGTAGTCGTTGTCAACCCGGTATTCGGTCACCTGAAAAGCGAGCGGATTCAGTACGCGGTCGTGTTCGGACAGCGCCAGATCAGTGCGATACTCAAACCGCATCGTGACCAGCTGGTTGTCGAGAAATTGCGCAACACCCGTGTTCTTGTCCAGCAGGCTACGCTGGATGCGTACCGAAGCGCCTCGGAAGCCACCATCGGGTTCGGCACCCAACGGGGTGATGCTCAGGATCTTGATCCGTATCGCCTTGTTGACGCCGTATACGTAAACCGGGTTCTGCGGATTATTGTTCGCATAGCGTTGCCGCTGCGTGGCAGCCACCGGTTCGGACGACATGGTGAACACTAGGTCCCAGTCCCGCAGTCCCATGACCGCCGAATCGAACGACTCGCGCGCCAATACATACTGGGCCACATTGCTGCGATTGATCGCTTCATGGGCGGTAATGGTTTCACCCTGGAAGGTGCCGCTCAGCCGGGCTACGGTGGCAGTGCCGGTGTAGGCATCGGCCATCACCAGGAAGGGCACTTTTTCCTTCAACGGCAGCATGTAGTAATAGCCGCCGACCAGTGCCAATGACATCAGCAACGAGACGCTCGCCACCCGCCAGGCGCGACGCTCGCTGCGTCGTGCCATATCGGCAACAGTCAACTCGTAGCTGACGGCCTTGGCCACTGCGTGATCGACCTTCTGACTGCTGCCTGCATCCTTTCTACCGAACATGGATTCATCCGTGCTGCATGGCCATCAAGAGGGATGCGCTGTACGCGTAGCGTGGGCACACCGGGTTCGCTGCTTGCAGTGCCGCGTCAGCTTCCGTTATGAAGCGGCCCACTGGCCGTCGACGCGACCGGTGCAGCCCCTTGGGTCACGGTTTGCACCACGATGCTGTTACCCACGATCGAAACAGACACCCCCTGCATCGCATAGGCGGCAGTGACGTCAGTCATGGCCTCGTGTGGATTGGTAGTACCGATCCTCGAGACCGCACCATGCAAGGTGTAATCGGAGCTGAGCCGATAATCCAAGGTCATTCCCGCATCCTTGGCCCAACGCTCAAGCATGGCCTTGAGCGTGCCGTCCATTGGCGTCGCCTGGTACACATAGCTGCTGTAAAGCGGGATCTCCTGCGTCGTACTGGCGAAACGGTTTACCGGTTGCCAGCGCCCGCCAAAATCCCGGGCAGGCGTCGTGCCACAGCCGGCCAGCATCAGACCTGTCGCTGTCAGCACAAAAATATTCTGAAGAAGACGCTTCACATTCACCTCGTTACCCATTCGCCAGCGCGGATGGAAAGATCGAACTACAAGGGAAAAGGCGCGACGGATCCTTCCCAGGGAATCGCAGGGCAATCAACTTCAAGTCATCTACGGACAGCGGACCAGGGATGATTCCGGCAGGCCAAGACGGGTGTGCATACGAAAAGGTGATCTCCGTATCACGGGAAAAATATTCAACAGGCGGCATGGCCCCTGACTTCCCTGCCTCATCACTCCCCCAGAGCATCCAGCAGAACCGCGCGACGGTTTTATGTCACCCGCCGTCTTGCGGTTGAACAGAATCTGCCTTCCGGGAAGATGAACGTCAATCGACTGGCGCACAGTTTCAAGATGATCACCTAAGACAAGCCGCTGACCCTGTACGCGAGCGTAGGAAAACTCCGCTTCAGAGCGTCAGTACCGGCGCAATCACCCGGGGCAATAGACGGGATGTGAAGTAGCGATCCTGGTAATAGCGGATTTTTTCGCATTTCACCGGGTTGGCAATGCCTCATACAGAAATACCTGTGCCTCCGCCCCCATGGCTTTCAGCTCCTGTGGCAGCATCAGCGCCCGGCGTTCTTCACTGGTGCTATGACTGGTCTCGCGGCCTTTGGTGACGTTTTTACGGCGCACCGTAGTGTAGCCAAGCATCTCGGAGTAGTCATTGGCATCCTGCTGCTCACGCGGGGCGTACAGAATCTGCAGCGCGTGGTTGGTGATGATGGTGCGCGATACGTCCTTGCCATACGTTGCATCCAGCTGTGCCATGGACTGGATGATCGGCAGCAGACGAAGGTTGTAGCCCGCCATGTACGCCACCGCGGAAGTAATGATGTCCACACGCCCGATGGCAGTGAACTCATCCATCAACAGCAGGCACTGATACTTGAGCTCCGGATTGCCCCGGGGCAGTTCCTTGGTGTTGAGGTTGATGATCTGGCTGAAAAGCAGATTCACGATCAATCGGCTCTCAGCCAGCTTGTTGGGCTGGATGCCTATGTAGATCGTCATCTTCTTCTTGCGCAGATCCGTCAGCAGGAAGTCATCCGCACTGGTGGCCGCATCAAGAACCGGATTGATCCAGGCATTGAGCGGCTCCTTGAACGTTCCCATGATCGAGGCGAATGTCTCGTCAGCCTGGGACAGCAGGTTCGAGAACGCCGAGCGCGTATTGGCACTGAGGAACGGCCGTGCCGCCAGTCCTTTCAGGTAAGGCTTGAGATCGGTACCGTCACCGGAAGACAGCCGATAGATAGCGCCGAGTGTCGGAACCCCGCTGGCGCCTGGAAAGCCGGAACGCCGCTCGTCATCGCGGTTCTCGAACAGGTACAAGGCGAACGCCATGAACGCATTGCGGGCTTGGCTGATCCAGAATTTCTGATCATCGGAGCCATCTGGATACAACATCGCCGCGATGCTCATCAGATCCGATACCCGGAACACAGGATCGGCTGAAACATAGGTCAGCGGGTTCCAGCGATGGGTGCGGCGATCCTCGGCAAACGGATTGAACAGATATACCTCCTGCCCTTGGCTTGCCCGCCAGCCACTGGTCAGATCGAAATTCTCCTGCTTGATGTCCAGCACCACCACGGACTGCTCGTAGTCCAGGAGATTGGGAACCACGATGCCAACGCCTTTTCCCGAGCGCGTTGGCGCCGCCAGGATCGCAAACTGCTGCCCCGGCAGACGCACAATCCTGCCCCCGAATTTGCCGACGATCAGTCCGGTGCCGCCGGATTTGAACATGCCCTGCGCGGCCAGGTCCGATGCACTGGCAAACCGTGCATCTCCATGCAGAGAGCGCTTGCGCGGACGGAACAGCATCAGGACCGTTGCGACCCACAAGGCACCACAGACACCAAATCCGATGTAGCCGGCAAGCCGTATCCTGGCGGCGTACGGCGCCCACTGCGGCACGCTCAAGGCGTTGAGATATTGCTTGTAGGTCAGTACACCGAAATTCGCGGTATCGGCCTTGAGCAACAACAGCACGACATACCCGGACACCATGTAGCCGCTACGCCGAACAGGACGATAGTGAGGGCCAGAGCAATCCATTTGTTCCTGGTCAAATCCCGATCTCCATTCCATAGGACCCGTCTAGATTTTTTACGATCCCGGCAACGCGCAGGTCACGCGCAACACACGGTTACCGCATGTTCTGGGGTACCGTGCGATGACACGGAGGTCATCACCCACCGCCTAGACCGCAGGACGCCTCGCACGCCGGTCAAGGCGTACTCCAGTATGGAAGGCCTGACCGCCCGGCAGACGAGATGCAGTCCACAACTCCGGAACCCGGATATGCAGGTAAAGCAGAAGACGTAAAGCACCTACCCGCGTGCCGGGACGGAGCGACGCAATGAAGGTGAAAGGCCGACGAACCGGCTTTCAAGCACAACAGATAATGGAGGCTTGGCAGGAAACGCCGGCATACATGATGGCGGCCCAAAAGACGAAAACAGACATCCGGGAACCGCACGGGGACGATACGAAAGTAGAACACCCCATCCGCACGATTACCGAGCATCCTGACACCCAAGGTCAGAGCACACCCCACCCGATCCTGACAGCCGCTCGACGACGGAACATGGGCGCTGCGGCAAAGAGCCGTATGCTGGCGATGCCGAGGAACGATCTGCAGCCCGGCCCGCGGCAACAAAAAAGCCGGCACTGGGCCGGCTTTTTTTCTTATCCACTGTTCCCTGCAATCTAAGGTACTTAGTGGTGGGCGGTACAGGGTTCGAACCTGTGACCCCTACCATGTCAAGGTAGTGCTCTACCGCTGAGCTAACCGCCCTTCTCAGCAACAATTTGTCGTTGCGAGGGCGCGTATCTTAACCCTGCAATCCGGGAAGGACAATAGTTTTTCAAAAAAATTTTCACATTGCCTGCGATCAGCCCAGATTGGCTTCTTTCAGGCGATGGATCTTGTCGCGCACACGGGCCGCATCCTCGAACTCCAGGTCACGCGCATGCTGGTACATCTGCTGCTCCAGCTCCTTGATCCGCGCGGCCAGCCTGGCCGGCTCCATCGGCAGATAGTCGGCCTCCGGCTCGGCCACACGCCGCCCCTTGCCCTTGGCACTGGACTTGGGCGAGGACTCCTCATGCGCCCCCTCGAGGATATCCACGATGGCACGCGCCACCGATTTGGGCACGATGCCATGGGCCTCGTTGTACTCGACCTGTTTCTGCCGACGCCGGTCGGTCTCATCAATGGCCGCCTGCATCGAACGGGTGATCTTGTCCGCATACAGGATGGCCTTGCCACGTACGTTGCGCGCCGCGCGGCCAATGGTCTGGATCAACGAGCCGGTTGAACGCAGGAAGCCCTCCTTGTCCGCATCCAGGATCGCCACCAGCGACACCTCTGGCATATCCAGGCCCTCGCGCAACAGGTTGATGCCGACCAGCACGTCGAACTTGCCCAGGCGCAGGTCACGGATGATCTCCACACGCTCCACGGTGTCCACATCCGAATGCAGATAGCGCACGCGGATGCCGTGCTCGCCCAGGTACTCGGTCAGGTTCTCCGCCATGCGCTTGGTCAGCGTGGTGACCAGCACGCGATCGCCCATCTTGATCCGCGCATTGCACTCGGACATCAGATCATCAACCTGCGTGCCCACCGGCCGGATCTCGACCGGTGGATCCACCAGCCCCGTCGGCCGCACCACCAGCTCGGTGATTTCCTCGCCGGATTCGCGCAGCTCGTACGGCCCGGGCGTGGCCGACACATAGATGCTGCGTGGCGAGCGCGCCTCCCATTCCTCGAAACGCAGGGGGCGGTTGTCCAGCGCAGACGGCAGACGGAAGCCGAACTCCACCAGCGTCTCCTTGCGCGAGCGATCACCCTTGTACATCGCTCCGATCTGCGGAATGGTCACATGCGATTCGTCGATCACCAGTAGCGCATCGGCCGGCAGGTAATCGAACAACGTCGGCGGCGGCTCGCCCGGCGCCTTGCCGGTGAGGTGCCGCGAGTAGTTCTCGATGCCGTTGCAGTAGCCGACCTCGGCCATCATTTCCAGATCGAACTGGGTGCGCTGCGCCAACCGCTGCGCCTCCACCAGCTTGTTCTGCGCATACAGCTGTTCCAGACGCTCCTTCAACTCGACCTTGATGGTCTCGACCGCCGCCAGCACCCGCTCACGCGTGGTCGCGTAGTGCGTCTTCGGATAGATCGTGTAGCGCTGCAGCTTGCGCAGACTTTCGCCGGTGAGTGGATCGAACATCCCCAGCCGCTCGATCTCGCCATCGAACAGCTCGATGCGCAATGCCTCGCTGTCCAGCTCCGCGGGAAACACATCGATCACCTCACCGCGCACACGGAAGGTGCCGCGCTGCAGCTCGTATTCGTTGCGGGTGTACTGCAGCTGGGTGAGATGCTTGATCAGATCACGCTGATCGATGCGCTCGCCCGTGGACAGGATCAGCCGCAACGACAGATAGTCTTCCGGCGCACCGAGGCCATAGATCGCCGACACGGTGGCCACCACGATCGCATCGGGGCGCGACAACAGCGTCTTGGTCGCGGCCAGACGCATCTGCTCGATGTGCTCGTTGATCGAGCTGTCCTTCTCGATGAAGGTGTCCGAAGACGGCACATAGGCTTCGGGCTGATAGTAGTCGTAGTAGCTGACGAAGTACTCCACCGCGTTATGCGGGAAGAACGCCTTGAACTCGCCGTACAGCTGCGCTGCCAGGGTCTTGTTGGGTGCCATCACCAGGGTCGGCCGCTGCACCTGCTGCACCACATTGGCGATGGTGTAGGTCTTGCCCGAACCGGTGACCCCCAGCAGCGTCTGCTTGGCGATCCCCGCCTCGAAGTTGGCGACGAGCTTTTCAATCGCGGCCGGCTGATCACCTGCGGGCGAGTACGGGGAGACGAGCTGGAAACGGTCGGTCATGGCAGCTTCAACAACGGGACTTGCCGATTATAGCGAGCCGCCGGATGACAACTGGCCGGGCAGCTTCCCTACCACTCGTACTGCAACTGTCTGATAACGCGCGCCCTTGTCTCGAACAACGATAGCCACTTCTCTTCATCCGGACCGGGCAAAGGAGGAAGCATGGCCAGAGCACCGCGCCCCAGGCATCAGCCCCAGTACATCTGCTCCACCGGCGTCACCCTGATCGAACTGCTGGTCACCACCTCCATCATCGCCATCACCCTGGCGCTGGCTGCACCTTCGTTCAGCGAGCTGCTGAAACGACAGCGCGGCATCGCCGCCAACAACCTGTTGGTTGCGCACCTGAACCTGGCAAGGAGTCGGGCGGTCACCCATCGCTCGATCGTTGCGACCTGCCCTTCCACCAATGGAAGCACCTGCCACACCACGCCTGACTGGACAGCGGGCTGGCTGGTGTTCATGGACTCCGATGGCAACAGAAGACCGGACCACCCAAGCCACATAGTTGCTACCGAGACAAGAAGCCCGGACAACGACATCCGTATCACCTCGTCGGCCGGCCGCAACCAAGCCCGCTACCTTCCCGACGGACGGAGCGCCGGCAGCAATCTCACCATCACAACCTGCATCGACAACCGCCAGTCGATCCAGATCATCATCAACAACACGGGCCGCATACGGCTCGCCAGATCCAGTTCGCCTGCACCCTGCACCTGACATCCGCACGCACGGCCATCGCGCGTGAAATTCACTCTTGCGCCCAGGTGCGCACATCAATACAATGTGCGCCTCGCCCGAATAGCTCAGCCGGTTAGAGCACTTGACTGTTAATCAGGGGGTCGTTGGTTCGAGTCCAACTTCGGGCGCCAGATTAAAAAAAACCTGCCTCACGGCAGGTTTTTTTATGCCCGTTCCCAGAGAAATCAAGAAGGCCGGCCCACATCTGCGGGCCGGCCTTCTTGATCAGAAACACTTGCTCACGTTGCTGCCAGCACTTCCAGTGACGCTTCGCACCCCCGCCTGATTGATACTCAGCGTTTCGCACAAAGTGTCTTTTGAAGCCTGCGTACCCGTTGGCGTAGCAGTAAGCGTATAGCTGGTAGCCGCGATAGCCGGCGCCCGGATCACATAATGGTCCGACACTTCCTGTATACAAGCGGTGTTGGGCAACACCGCATCGGTGTAAGACATGTTGGTCGTGTAATGGCGCTCCATGAACTGCGCCATTTCCATCAGGCAGGTCGCCCCTGCTACACGCCTGGCTTTCACCATATGTTGCGTATAACTGGGAAGGGCGATGGCGGCAAGAATGCCCAGCACCGCCACCACGACCATCAGCTCGATCAACGTAAAACCTTTTTCCCTGCGCATCTTCACACTCTCCCTCATTGCGCCACGATCTCACGCCAACTGATGCGGCTCGGCCGCCCACCGGTCGGAGGATTGATACCCGAGCTCGACGTACCGCTGCTCAGGTCACTGGGGCCCTGGCCGGTACCCACCGTTGCCAACGAACTGGTCACATTGACCTCGGTCGGCATGCCGCCACTGATACCTACCGAACCAATCACGCCAGGGTTGCCATCCTTGTCCTTCAGACCTGTCTGATCGGTGAAATAGCCTCCCGACTTGGGACTGGTGCCGGTGAAAAGATTCAGCGCATTTACAAACCCACTACCCGCTGCGCCCGAGCAATCAGCTCCCGTCGCCGGAATCACAGACGCCAGATACATCGCCGATCCGTATACCGTGGGCGCTGAGGTCACGCGCTCAGGTACTGGCAGGTCGATATACCAGCCCTGCTTGCTGGACGGAAGCACAGAGTAGTTCTCGAACCCGCGGGCATCCTCGCCCTTGGCTGTCTTTCCAGAAAACGGAATCGTGCGTGCCTCAAGTTGGCTGCGCGCAGCAATAGTCGCGCCGGTGTCGATGATCCCGTAAATGCTCTGGGTCTGGGAAGTAATACCGGGAGCGGGTACATCGCCGTTGGAAATGAACTTGCCGGTGCCAAATCCCACGAACACCTGCCCGGACGTATCGCGACCAACGGCGAGACCTCCGGTGATCGGCTGCGGGTTGCCCCCTGCGTCCTTGGCTTGGAACAGCTTCACAGCCGCACCCGGGTTGGTGCCCTCGAAATCCCAGCGCCAGACATTGCCCTTCAGATCCCCGCCGTATACGACATCGATCAAGCCGTCGCCGTTGAAATCCGCCATGCCCGTGGACATCAGCCCGTTTCCGGTGCCAGCGTCGGCAATAAGTGTGTGCTTCCGGGTAACCGCGCCGTTGGCAGCCAGCTCGTAGGCATACAACGTAGCGGAACCATTCGGGCTATCGATACCATTCGGCACCAGCGCGTATGTCTTGCCCCCATTTCCTTTACGGATGCGCACCGCACCAAACACATAGCCCATATCCCTGTCCGGATCGGCGCCGGACGCGGGAGTCTGGAACGTGTCATCCCACAGAACATTCGAGGCACCCATGGAGCGGGATTGGTGACATTCAGCGCGAATACACCTCGCCCACCACGCCCCAACGCACCAACGAGGATGTTCCGCCCACTTCCCTGGTTGACGCGACTGATCACATCCATCTGGCCGTCAACGAAATAGCGGTGTTCGTAGGAAGGAGCACTCAGGCCGGCCATGGCCTCAAAATCCAATCCTTTCGGAACATAGGAGAACAGCACCTTCCCATCCGTGGCCCGGATACCGTGCAGCATGCCGTCATTGGCCCCTACGTAAACGGTATTGGTATCCTCAACATAGCTGGGCGAGGAGTCGACGATATCGCCAAGCGGATATGCGCGCTTGCGCAATACTCCACCCACGCGCCCCTCCTCCCTGCTCTGGTCGCCGCGCAGATAATCGATATTGTCAGCTGCGGAAACCGCATCCGCAGTGCCGCTACGGGCGAAAACGCCAGCAGAGGGCATACTGCTCGTGAACTGCTGGGCAGTACCGCCAAAGCTGGTCAAGACCGTCCGGTCTGCGAAGCCGCTATTCACCCCCCCTGCGCCGAACGTCTTGGACAACGCCCAAAGCGGTGTATCTGACACCCCGGTGAGAGCGGCATTGAATGGGCTTGCAATCAAGTCACCAATCCAGCTTACCGAAGTAAATCCCGCGACGAACGTCAAGGTGGATGACTCCGTTTTGGTCGAGCTAGATGCGATGTTCGATCCAGATGCACTACGCGAGTCGATCGCACTGAGCGCGGCAGTCAACGCTGCCGCGAACTTGTCTGTATCTGTAGCAACAACAAAGCTGCCGTGGCCGTTCAGACTGGCATGCCAAAGATCGTCGATACGGGCTGCACCGGAATTGGTAATCGGATTTGGCCACCTACCCGCCGCCGGCGGTTCCTGATTGGGATCCAACGTACCCTGCAAGCCGATCGAAATGCCGAAGGTGACCATATGCTGCCAAGTCGCCGGATCAGCACCCGTCGGCCTTACATTATCTCCAAGATCCGCCCGCAGATCCTTTTTCCAGAATTCATAGGCGACGTCGGCCAATGTATCGGCGACCGCATCGCCGTGCTTGCTTCCCAGATCCGAATTCCCAACCGCGGGACTATAGCCGCCGGCAGAGTCCGCCTGGTTCCAATAGCCATCGGTGGTCAGCAGGGCGTAATTCTGGCGGCAACTCAACATGTTTCCACTACTGTCCTTCCACGGCGCATCTGTCTGGAAGTAGCGTCCGGCACGCTGCAAAGCACCATGAAGTGGCGTGTTGCCACTCGCGGTAGCCGCTTGCAGGCTATCGTAGAAATTACTGCGATTAGCGCTCTCGAACAGCCCATCGTTGGTGGCTGTGGGAATTGGAAACGCGGGCACACTGCCCCTTACAGAAACAGTATTCCCATTACGCCTGTTCCAGATGGTGTCGAACCCGACACGATAATTTTTCCCAAGACGCCCGAATGCCTCAGAGGCCCCCGCCTTGGCCATCTTGTTCCGCGACCGATGATAGTGGTACCAGTTGGCAAAATTCTGCAGCTCATCAGCCTGTGCCCGAGGCGGAAGCATATTGCCATCTTTATCTTTCACGGTACGTGCGGGGGTGGCGTCCTCCCACTCCCTATAGACAGAGGCCGAGTAGCTTATGTTTGAAATATTACTATTCGAACCATTTCGGATCTGCAGATAAATCCACGATCTCGAAGAGACGTTGACAGACAAGCTCTTAGTATTGTTGTTGCTAGTATCGCTATTCAGCTGCGAGTTGTTAGCGCAACTACTATTTGAAAAAACATAAAGATCCGCATTCCTACTTCCTGACACCTGAAGAGTCACAGTATCCACACCATCGACAGGAATCGCGAAACAGGCGGAACTCCCTCTATTTGCGACCGAAACCGTACCACTCAAGATCACGTCCGTCCGCGAGACCTGCTTCTGAACCACACCGCCGTTGTAGCTGTTGGCAGAAGAAGAACTCGCGATCCGATATTTATCGTAATTCGACGAATTAGTCCCTGGATTGGAAACCCCCGCCTTGGGTATGTAGAAATACGATTCCGCCTGATCGCGAAGATCAAAACCGCCGTTGCTTACGGAAGTTGTTGAACTTGAAACGGAACGGAAGTTTGCATTACCAAACCGATCATCCAAATCAACACTCGCCTTCCGCCACGGCTTGTAATCCCGATCAGGATTGTAGTAAAGCGTGTTGTTTATATAGGACCTGTCTCGCACAAGATCACTCAAAGAGTAGCGATCGGTGGGCATATGAACCGCCTCCATCGACCCAGAATCGTCAAGGATCAGCATGATATTCGGCGGTATGACTTCACCGCCGGTCAGCAGCGGATACTGGGGAAAGGACGTCGGCGCCGCCTGCGCGGATGCTGCGGCAACCATCGACATAGCCATTACGGCGATAGCCGTCCGGACGCGGGCGGCGAGAATATTTTCTTGGCAATTATTGGATTTCATAGCACGCCCCGATCAGCGACGATACATCGATTGGACAACGACCTCGCCGCCATTGGGCGTGGCTGCGTAAGCTGTAATTCGGTAGACGCTCTGTTCCGCAGTGGTGATACAGGGCTTGGAAACATCAATGCAGTCTGACGCACCGCCCCCGTTCACCGACGTTCCGAAATCTTCGATCACAAAGCGTGGAGTGAGTACGGCACTTCCACTGCCCACTGGCGTTCCCTCCTGGAACTGGCCGCCGTCTTCCCAAAAACCCGCTTCTGCCCAAGCCGGTTCCGCATCAGGCATGGGCATGGCACAACGCCCGGCCGCGCACCCGGAAGACGGGAAAGTGACATTGCCATCACGCACAACGATCTCCGCCTGCCTCAGCCCGGCTTCCGCCACCTGGAAGGCTCGACTCCGGGCGACAGTATTGGCGGCCATGCGTTCCTGCATGATCGCACCGCGCATCGAAGCCAGACCTAGCAGGGTGATAATCACCAGCAGCATCAACACCACCATCAGGGCGGCGCCCGACTGGGCAGACGCACTCACACCCATATTCCGGCTCGGACTCACTGGATATCCTCCTGGTGATTACGCAGGACGATGAAATCCTCCATTGTGCGGGTGATAACATTTCCATCCACGCCTTGAACGTCCCGCGCAGCCATCGCTCCCTGCTCTGCCTGGAAGGCGAGCGTTAGATGTACAGACGTCACTCGTGCCCAAGCATTTGCCGCCGTGACTGCGGCGGCGTCCGAATATCCCACTGCCGCACCAATTTTGTATCCGAGCGTCATATTAGTGACTCCTTCGGCGATTTCACTCCTCGCCCCTTGGGCCGTGCGATAGAGTGAACGGCCCCCTCTTCCGTTGTTATCGACCGTCCATCGCGCCTCATAAGGCGCGACCACGAATGCAGGCGAACGTCCGATACCACGAGGACAATTGGTCACATCCGCAGCGGTCGGCGTACTCGCGATGCGGAAGCAATAACCCGGGCCGGACTCAGCCAAGGTGCAGCGGCTTGCATCCGGCGCTGGTGTCAGGCCTGCACCGCAATTGGCACCCGCGGCGTGCTCGATATTGGATCCGGAGATTGCTGTTGCAGAGAAGGCGATCGCCTCATCCGCGTTACACACCATCAATGCCTGCCCAGCGGACAGCCCCGCAACGGAATGGACAGACAGCGCATTGACCGGCCGGGCGTGCTCCTGCACACGGTACTGCTGCCCATTTGCAAGATACACGGCAACGAAATCCTGGCCACCTGCGGTTCCCCCGGAGATTCCGTTGACCACGCCGTTCCAGAAATTCAGATCAGGCGCCGCAATCTGCATCGTCAACGGCTTTGTCGCATTGAAGCGCGCGCATGGATTCATTCCCGCCTCGCGCAAATCGCGCGCGATCATTTCAAAAGCGGCTCGCTGGTTTTCCTGGATGCGATTTACCGCCTCGGTCGAGCCATACACCCGCCGGTTTGACAGGAAAATACTTCCCGCTGCCGCAACCACCAGCAAACCCAGCAGCAAGGCCACCATCAGCTCAATCAGCGTGAAGCCGCGGGCTCTCGAGTAATTGATCCGTTTCATAGCTGGCTGGTGACCTCGATTCGCTCAGGATCGTCTGTACTACCACCGGTGCCGCGCTCGTCGTTCCACTGGATGCCTACCGAGCAGACCATGCGTCCCGCGTCGCAGATCACCCGCCCCTGTGCATCAGGAGCGACAGTTGACTGCAGGCCATCCAGCCAGCCATCCAGCGTGCCAGCCTGCCCGCTGCCTTCGCCAGCGACGTAGATATTCGTGTTGTAGATGGACAGGTTCGTACGATCCGCGCGAATGATGTCCATCATCGAGTAGATCTGGACTGCCGCCTGGGTCCTGCTTGCCGAACTGCCGGTGTTCTTGAGCGTGATCGCCTGCAGCGCGGCCACTCCCAGCACGCCGATCGCCAGCACCAGTACCGCCACCATCACCTCAATCATGCCAATGCCCAGTTGCGCATTGAGCGACGATGAAATTTTCCTTCTGCTAGTCATGACTCATATATCTCCTGGTGCCCGGCACCCAGCCCCCGCGGCGCGCTTAGCGGAAGCAACACGCACCATGCTGGCAGACACATCAAATGAATTCTCATTTGGAAGGCTCGGTGCACATACAGCGACCGTCCCACTGGTCCGCCCCCCCACCTGCACGAACCCGGCCGGCGTGAAGGAGATTCGCGCATTTCCCGCAGCCACATTCGGGCTCACTGTCACCGTCAATGCCGGGTTGACTTCGGCAGATCGCACAACCGTGGACACGCCATTTTTTGTCGCCAGCACCAGCCAGCGGTTCCCGCTGGCACCGGAGCAGGTCTGCCCATCAGAAGTGGCACAGAACGTCGTCGTCGCCCGGCGGGCAATCGCCTCTGAACGTGCCGCCTGTATCGCGGCCACCATTTCATTGCCGCCCGCCACCAGACGATTGTGGCTGATCATCCGCCCGAAACTGGGCGTGGCGATCGCGGCCACGATGGCCAAGACAGCAACCGTTACCATCAATTCGACCAGGGTGAACCCCTCGACCCGGCACCTCCCGATCGCGCCGCCACACTTCCGCAGCCTGGAATCGGCCATGCATACGCTCCCCATATTCACTAAGCTCGGACACTAGGCCAAACAACAACAGAAATCAGCGCTTCGGGGGATGAGCGGTCTTCCGGAACGACCAAAGGCCCCCAACTCCCCCTGGCCCCTCCCGATGCCCGAAAAATTGCCCATCACCCCGCTGGACACTCTCTGGAAAGCTCCCGCCGTGACCTGGACGGTCCTGGCCGGCGAGGGGCTGGCGATCATCCTGGCATTGGCACCGGAACACAGCGGCAGCCGCTGGGTATTGTTCGGCGCGTTGTCTTCATGATCCAATGGATATCGCTGTCGGCACTTGGCGCCCTGTACCTCCTGCGGCGCCCGCTGTCCCGACTCTCCCCCTCATGGATCGCAAACGTCACCCTGCTCGTGCTGGTGCTATCCACCTTATTGGTATGCACTGCGAGCTGGTGGCTGCTGCGTGATCTCTGGCCAGAGTCGGCCAGTCCTTGGCAGCCCGCACTGCTTCGTTTTACCGGGATCATCCTCACCTTCGGACTGCTAGCGGTTGTCGCTTTCCAGAACCACTGGCGCTTACGCCAGCTCGCCCTGCGCGTAAAACAGGCCGAACTGGAGGCCCTCCAGGCCCGCATACGTCCCCACTTCCTGTTCAACACGCTCAACACCGGCGCTGCGATGGTGCACAACAATCCAAGTGGCGCGGAACACCTGCTGCTGGACCTTGCCGATCTCTTCCGCGCCGCACTGGCGGGCCCCCAGGAAATCCCCCTGGAGGAGGAACTGGCGTTGTCGCGGCGTTACCTTGAAATCGAGGCACTCAGATTCGGGGATCGCATGCGCATCTCATGGCAGTTACCGGCAGCAATCCCTCCTCTACGCGTCCCCTCACTCTCGATCCAGCCACTGGTGGAAAACGCAATCCATCACGGCATCGAACCCTCGCCTGAGGGCGGCGAAATCTGCCTGCGGCTTACGCAAAGCGAGCGCGGCATCAGTATCACAATCGAAAACGATCTGGCCCCTAGCGGCACACGCCCTTTAAGGAATGGACACAACGTGGGCCTGGAGTCGGCACGTGCCCGGATACATGCAATGACCGGCGGCGCAGGGGGTGTAGCGACACGCTCGGAGAACGGTCGCCACATCACCATCGTCACACTCCCGATACCGCCCTGAGACTCAGGTCACCACCTGGTAGCAGGGCTTGTAATCCCCGGCGATCTTCATGCGACGCTGTTCGACAAAGGCGCGCAGCAGCGCATCCAGCGCCTGCATCATCGCCGGGTCGCCGTGGATCTTGAACGGACCGAACTCCTCGATCCGGCGCATACCATCTTCCTTCACGTTGCCGGCGACGATGCCGGAGAACGCGCGACGCAGGTCCGCCGCCAGCTCGGGTGCCGGTCGGCCGTGGTGCAGGTCCAATCCCGCCATTGCCTCGTGCGTGGGGACAAACGGGCTCTGGTACTCGGCAGGAATTTCCACCGACCAGTTGAAGAAGAACGAGTCCTTGTGCGCCAGGCGGTACTCGCGCACACGCTTGATCCCCTGTGACATCTTGCGCGCCACCGCCACCGGATCACCGATGATGATCTCGTAGCGGCTGGCGGCCTGGTCGCCGAGCGTCATACGGATGAAGCGGTCGATCTGCTCGAAGTACGGCGCGGCGATCGCCGGACCACTGAGAATCAACGGGAACGGGAGCTCCTTGTTTTCTTCGCGCAACAGGATCCCCAGCAGATAGAGGATCTCCTCGGCCGTGCCCACGCCGCCCGGGAATACGATGATGCCGTGACCCAAACGCACAAACGCCTCAAGGCGCTTCTCGATGTCGGGCATGATCACCAGGTGGTTGACGATCGGGTTCGGCGACTCGGCCGCGATGATGCCCGGCTCGGTGATGCCGATGTAACGGGTGTTGGTCTTGCGCTGTTTGGCATGGGCGATGGTGGCCCCCTTCATCGGCCCCTTCATCGCTCCCGGGCCGCAGCCGGTGCAGATATCCAGGTTGCGCAGCCCGAGCTCGTAGCCGACCTGCTTGGTATACAGATACTCGTCGCGCGAGATCGAGTGCCCGCCCCAGCACACCACAAGATTCGGCTCGCTCGGCTGCAGGATGCGCGCGTTGCGCAGCAGGCCAAACACGGCGTTGGTGATGCCTTCGGAAGTCTCCAGGTCCGAGGCGTATTCCGGCCCCAGCTCGATTGCCATGTAGGCCAGATCGCGCACCACCGAGAACAGCAGCTCGGCGATACCGCGGATGATCTCACCATCCACGAACGCCATTGCCGGCGCATTGCTCAGATCGATGCGGACACCGCGGTCCTGCTGTGCCACCTGGATGTCGAAATCCGGATAGAGATCGCGCGCGGCGCGCGGATCATCCGAGGCGCTGCCACTGGTCAGCACCGCCAGCGCACAGCGGCGCAGCAGCTCGTGCATGCCACCGCCGGAGGCGTCGCGCAGGCGGGCCACTTCCGCCCGCGACAGCACGTCCAGCCCGCCACGTGGGTAGATGCGCGCATCCTGCACCGGCAATGCACGCGCCATACCGTCACTGTTCTTCATTTCCATCGTCATTCCATCCTTATTGGCGATCGACTTTAGCCCCGCCCCCACAAAAAAGAAAACGGCCGGGTCGCCCCGGCCGTTTTCATTCACATCCGATCAATCAAACGATCAGAACTTGTACTTCAGGCTCAACATCATCGACCAGCGCGACACACCGGTGTTGCCCTTGTCGTTGTTGTTTTCCTGGATCGTCGGGTTATCGGTCGAGCCGGTGAACTGGTAGATGTATTTGCCGGTTGCCGGATCGATACCGCCATAGTTGGCGATGCGACGGGTCGAGAAGAAGCCGTAGTCGTCGATCAGGCCCCACTTCTTGTTGAGCAGGTTGCCGACATTCATGATGTCCAGCGCAACTTCAGTCTTGTGGCCCTTGAAGAAGCCCGGCAGCTCCTGGCTGATACGCATGTCGAAGCTGTTGACCCACTTCGCACGATGCGAATTGGCCGGAACAACCTGGCCCTTGTAGCCCGCCAGTTCCGGGGTCTTCTCCAGCCAATCGAAGAAGGCCTTCTCCATGCCGGCATCCTGCTGGAACTTGCCGCCGACAACCTTGCCGAACAGCACATCACCATAGCCCGACGGCACGTAGAACAGGTCGTTGGTGCCGGCACCGTCGCCATTCACGTCGTTGTAGAAGATGTAGCTGTACGGACGACCGCTACGGCCTTCATAGAACAGGCCAACGCGGGTGGCGTTGTCGCCGAAGAAATTGTGCTTCCACTCCAGGGTGCCGGTCACACGGTCCTTCATCGCATAACGCGAGTTGTAGGCCACGTTCTCGTTGGCGTTGAAGATCATGGTGTTGTTCCAGTTCGACGTGTTCTGCGAGCTGGTCAACGGGCTGACTTCCTTGGCCTGGGTGTAGGTGTAACCCAGCGACCAGCCCCAGTTCTCGGTCATCGGCTTGCTCACCGAGAACGTCGCCTGCGAGCTGCGGCCCTTGTCGGTGTTGCGCAGCAACATCACGTCACCGATGTTGCCGGGACGGTTGGCCTTGTTACCGGCACCGTTGGTGCCGTTTTCCATGCCGAAGTTGCCAGCATTGTTCGGATTCAGACCGGCAGCATTCCAGAAGATCTCACGACCATCCTGGCCAATCGCAGTCGGGCCTGCGCCCGCGGCGTTGTACAGGTCCAGACGCTCGAAATACAGCGCGTCCTTGACCTTGGTGACCAGCAGCTCGGCCGAGGCGACCATGCCGTACCACGGCAGTTCGTGATCGAACGCCAGGTTCGCCTTCCACACCGACGGCAGCTTGGTGCCCGGCTCGATCAGGTCCACGTTCTGGCGGGCGTTGCCCGGGGTCATGCCCGCGGTGGAAGGCGGTACGGTCGGATCGAACGCCGGAGCGTTGGCGCCGCGCAGATCGTACTCGACATAGTTCAGACCGGTGTTCTGGTAGGCACCTGCCAGCCACACGTTCGGAGCCGCACCACCGAACAGGCCGACGCCGCCACGCAGCTGGGTCGGACGCTCGCTGTCGAAGGTGTAGTTGAAGCCGAAGCGCGGCTGCACCAGCTTGCTGTCAACCAGGTTGGTGTTGTTGTAGCCGTAGACCTTCTCGATCTCCGGGTTGTACAGGCGCTGGTCGCTGAAATCCGGCATGTCGACGCGCACGCCGAACATCAGGTTCAGGTTGTAGTTGATCGCCCAGGTGTCCTGCACGAACACACCGGTGTTCTTCAGGGTGAACGAGGCCGGGATGTCGTCGATGCTGCCATCGGCACGCGGCGCGCGCAGCTGGTAACGGTTCACCTTGCCCGCCAGGAAATCCTGAAGGCTGTTGAACTCGTAAACGCCGTTGAGATTACGGCCGTAGAAGTTCATCAGGTCGTTGTCGGAGTAGTCGAAGCCGAACTTGACGGTGTGATCACCGACGTACCAGGTACCAGCACCGAAGGCGCTCAGTTCCTTGGACTCCACGATATTGACGTGGGTGTTCTGCTCGGTACCGAACAGCAGAGCATCGCGGCCATTGGCAGCGAAGCCGTTGATGCGGATCTGCGGCAGGTTGCTGGTCGGCACGCGGTTGGCCGAGTAGTCCTTGTGCGAGACCTTGAATTCGGTGGAGAAGTTTTCCGACCAGTCGGAGAACAGTTCGCCCATCCAGGTTTCATAGATCTTCGGCTGCGAATACCAGTGACTGCTCAGCGAAACGGTGCTGTTGGTCAGGCCCGGGAAGCGCATCACGTCCTGCTGCATCTTGTTGTAGCGCAGGGCCGCACGATGATTCTCGTTGATGTTCCAGTCCAGCTTGACCGCGTACTCTTCGATCTCGGTCTTGTTGGCCGGCGCATTCAGGCTGCCGATGTCGTAACCCAAGCCCGACATGTAGTCCTGCACCTTGGTGATATCGGCATCGGTAACGCTGCCCTTGCCATACGGGCCTTCGCTCAGGCTGACGCCCGGCGCGGAGCGCTCATACTTCTCGTAGTTGGCGAAGAAGAACAGCTTGTCCTTGACGATCGGGCCACCGAAGGTCATGCCGTAGGTGGTTTCGTCGTCGAAGCCGTTGAACTTGCCCTTCACGCCATCGAGCGTTTCACGCACCATGTCCTTGTCACGGTATGCGCCGTACACGGTGCCGTGGAATTCGTTGGTACCCGACTTGGTCACGGCGTTGATCACCGCACCGGTGCCACCGTAGATGGTGGTGTCGTAGTTGGCCAGATCGATGTTGATTTCCTGGATGGCATCCATCGACACCGGCTGACGCTCGGTCGGCAGGTTGTTGGATTCCAGACCGAACGGGTCACCGGCGCCGATGCCGTCGATGCGGATGGCGTTGAAACGGGTGTTCTGGCCACCGGCCGAGATCGCGCCGTCAGCCTTGCTGACCTGCGAGATGCGCGGATCCAGACGGATGTAGTCCTGGATGTTGCGGTTGGCCGACGGCAGCGCCTCGAGGGTTTCACGGGTCACGTTGGTGCCGGTGCCCATCTTGTTGGCACTGAACACTTCCGAACCAGCACCGACAGCCATGACCTGCACCGCTTCCAGCGTGGTGGCAGCCAGATCGCCGGTGAGGGCCGCATTGACGGTGTTGACCTGGTTCAGGTTCAGATACACGCCATCTTCGGTCTTGGTGCCTTCACCCGGCTTGGTGATGGTGATGGTGTACGGACCACCCACACGCAGACCGCGGGCGTTGTAACGACCAGCAGCGTCGGTGGTCGCACGGCTGACCGTGCCCGACTCGACGTGCGTGATGGTGACTTCAGCACCGGTCACCGGCTGGCCAGCAGCGGAGGTGACCTGGCCGCCGACACCGGCGGACGTGCTTTGTGCGAACGCGGGCGCGGCCGCAAGAGCGGCGACGAGGCCAAGAGCAAGCTTGGACATCCGGATGCGTGGGTGGTTCATTTTTGGGGTAGCTCGACACGAGTTAGCGATTGAGAAAGAAAAAACGCGATCCATCAGCCCCGGGATCAACCGGGCGCCTGATCGGCTTGAATCTGGGATACCTTCCGGAGCGGTTGCAGCCGCAACGGTTAACATCAGGTTAACACGTTAGATTGTGAATATGACCGGCATAAGACAGTCGTGATGCGACGCAACAATCCCGGCTCAAGCGAATCAACAAGTTACGAAAGCGAGGCCAGATACGTGGCGATCCCGTCCAGCAGCATCTGCACGGAAATCGCGACAAGCAGCATGCCCATCAGGCGCTCCAGCGCGGTCAGCGCGCGGGCCCCCAGCAGCTTGTAGAGCAAGGTGGCGGACAACAGAATCGCGGCGGTCCCTCCCCACGCCAGGAGCAATGCAAGACTCCAGTCCAGCAGGCGATCGGGCTCGTTGCTGCCCATCAACATCACCGCGGCCATTCCGGAAGGACCGGCTACCAGCGGGATGGCCATCGGCACAATGAACGGCTCGCCATCAGGCACCGCGCCCATCAGCCCCTCCGGCCGCGGGAAAATCATGCGGATACCGATCAGGAACAGGACGATGCCGCCAGCGATGGCGACAGACTCCTGCCGCAGGTGCATCAGCTCCAGCGCGTACTTGCCGCCCCATAGAAACGCCATCAGTACCGCCAGCGCGATCAACAGCTCGCGCACCAGCACGAGGCGCTGGCGGCGCGGCGCCAAGGGCTTGAGCAGACTCAGAAACACCGGGATGTTGCCCAGCGGGTCGAGAATCAGGAACAGCAGCAATGCCGCCGACAGGATCGTCACACGGACAGATCCATCACCTTGCCGCGCCACCGGCTACCGTCGGCCGCCAGCAACTGCACACAGGCGGCGGCATAGGCAGCCGGATCGACTGGGACCAGGTCTTGCTCATGGGTGAATGCACGCGCGCGCAGCGCGGTGCGCATCGGCCCCGGCTGCAGGCCGCTGACCCGTACCGGCCCGTTGCGCAACTCGTGATGCAGACTTTCCAGCAGCCCGCGCAGTCCGAACTGGGCTACACCGTAACCACCCCAATAGGCCTGCCCCACCCGCTGCGGGTCATCCAGCGCCAATACCACTGCGGCATCCTCCCGTTTCTGCAGCAGCGGCAGGCAGGCCTGGGTCAGCCAGGCGCGCGCGGTCAGGTTCACATGGATGGCGCGTGCGAACGCCGCCGGGTCTCCCAGTGCAAAGGGCGTCAGCCCTGCGAAGTCGGCCGCGCAATGCAACAGTCCATCCAGCCGCCCCACTTCGGACGCCAGGCGCTCGGCCAGCGCGGCGTAGTCATCGGGCGTGGCGCCCTCCAGATCCAGCGGATACAGCAGCGGCTCGGGCCCAAGCGATGCGGCGCTGTCATAGACGCGATTGAGCTTGGCGACTTTGCGCCCGAGCAGCACCACCGTGGCCCCGGCACTGGTACAGGCCCGCACTGCGGCTGCTCCGAGCCCGCCGGCCGCGCCGGAGACAAGCACGACACGTCCGGCCAGATCGATCCGGCTCTCCGCCATCGGCTGCGCACTCACGCCTGGCCCGCCTCGGCGACCATGCGCTTCAGCTCGCCCGACTCGAGCAGTTCAAGGATGATGTCGCAGCCACCGATCAGCTCGCCGTGCATGAAAAACTGCGGAAAGGTCGGCCAGTTGGAATAACGTGGCAGATTGGCGCGCACCTCGGGAAACTCGAGCACATTGACGGTGCGTAATCCTGCCGCCCCAGCCGCCATCAGCGCCTGCACCGCGCGACTGGAAAAGCCGCACATCGGGTACTGCGGTGTGCCCTTCATGAACAAGACCAGTGGGTGCTGTTCCACTTCGGCCTGGATTTGCTCCATCACCGGCATTCGAATTCTCCCTGCTGCTGCGAAAGAACGGCCTGTCCTGTCGGATAGACTTTCACGTGGTGGCCAATTGTAAGCCGAGCCGGCCAACTCCCGGCGCCTTTGCCCTCAAAAAGATACGGACCATGCCCGTCGAACTGCCCGAACTGCCCTACTCCCGCACCGCGCTGCAACCGCACATTTCCGCCCAGACCCTGGACCTGCATCACGGCCGCCATCACCGCGCCTACGTCGACAGGGTCAATGCAGGCATCGCCGGCACCGAACTGGCCGAGGCCTCGCTGGAAGATATCGTGCTGGGCAGCCAAGGCAGTCTGTTCGAGGCCGCCGCGCAGGCGTGGAACCACGCGTTCTACTGGCAATGCCTGCACCCACGGGCCGGCGACGAGCCACATGGCCCGCTGGCCGAGCGCATTGCCCGGCATTTCGGTGACGTGCAGAAACTTCGCGAGGAATTCAATCGGGCCGCGCTGGCCGTGTTCGGCTCGGGCTGGGTCTGGCTGGTGCAGCACGCCGATGGCAGCCTGGCCATCGTCTCCACGCGCAATGCCAACACGCCGCTGACCGGCACCAGCACCCCGCTGCTGGCCTGCGATGTGTGGGAGCATGCTTATTACACCGACCACCAGAGTGACCGCGCGGCTTACCTGCGGGCATTCTGGCGACTGGTCAATTGGGACTTCGTCGCCAGCCAGTTGCGCTGAGCCGCACCGCGGCCGCACTGGTTCAGCGAAAGGTTGTGATGCCGTACCGGCGTTACCGGCAGTGAGGATGGGCGCCCATGACCTGTGGCGATTGCAGCACGCTTGTTTGCGCGCTGGCCGAGACCGGAGCCAACGGTGATACCGCTATCGCAGCACGGGGTCACTACCGCAGCCGGCGCGACCCACTCGCCGATCCGACCGTTGAGCTCACCGCAATACCGACTCCAGCCCGGCATCGAGTGTCTCCAATGGAGGTGCCGGAGACACCAGGCACACAGGTCCCGAACGATGCAACGGCTGCGCCTCAGCGACGCAGCGTCTCCACCACCGGTGCCACCTGTGCCGGACGGCCCAACGCGGCACCCACCCGCTCCAGCGCCGCGGCCAATGCCTCGGCCGAGTCCTCGCGCAGGTTGGCATGACCGACCTTGCGCCCTTCGCGCGGCGACTTGCCGTAGTCGTGCCAGTGGCCCGATGGCTCAACCAGTACCGCCGCCACATCCGGCATCCGCCCCAGCCAGTTCAACATGCATACATGGCCCAGCACGCGGGTATCGCCCAGCGGCAGACCGAGCACCGCACGGATGTGGTTCTCGAATTGCGAGGTCTCGGCGCCATCACTGGTCCAGTGGCCGGAGTTGTGCACGCGCGGGGCCATCTCGTTGACCAGCAGCTCCTCGCCCCGGCAGAACAGCTCCAGGGCGAACACGCCCACGTAATCCAGCCGCTCGGCCACACGCCGGGCGTAGCTCATGGCCTTTTCGTGCTGCGCGGCGCTGGCCTGTGCAGGCGCCAGACTGGCCGACAGCACGCCATCGACGTGCCAGTTGCCGGTCAGCGGCCACGCACGGAATTCGCCATCACGCCCCCGCACCGCCACCACGCTGACCTCGCGGTCAAACGCGACGAAACCTTCCAGAATCAGGCCGGTCTTTTCGACCTGCGCGCCCAACGCCTGCCAGGCCGCGTCGATATCGGCCTCATTGCGGAGGCGGAACTGGCCTTTTCCGTCGTAACCGAGACGGCGGGTCTTGAGGATGCACGGCAGCCCGAACTCGCCGACCCTGGCAGCCAGTTCGTCGCGGCTGCGGATATCTGCAAACGGCGGCAATGGAATCCCCAATTCCCGGAACAGGGTCTTCTCGCTCAGGCGGTCCTGCGCCACAGCCAGCGCGGCCGGGTTCGGGAACACCGGTTTGAGCTCGGCCAGCCAGTGCGCACTGGCGGCCGGCACGTTCTCGAAATCGAAGGTGACCACATCCACCTTGGCGGCGAACTCGGCCAGCGCGACCGGATCATCGAATGCCCCGACCTGCAGCGGCGCCACCTGTCCGGCGCATGCATCGGCGACCGGATCCAGTACCACAAAGCGCACCCCCAGCGGAGCACCGGCCAACACCATCATGCGGGCCAGCTGCCCGCCTCCCAAGATGCCGACGGTGATCATTGCCGCGGATCGTCGTTGGCCATCACATCAGCGGTCTGCCGTGCGCGGAATGCAGTCAGCGCCTGGCCGATCGCCACCTGCTCGGGCGCCAGCATCGCCGCGGCAAACAGCGCGGCATTGGAGGCACCAGCGCTACCGATGGCGAACGTCGCCACCGGAATACCGGCCGGCATCTGTACGATCGACAGCAGCGAATCCATGCCATTCAAGGCCTTGGACTTCACCGGCACACCCAGCACCGGCACCGCGGTCTTGGCCGCGATCATGCCCGGCAGATGGGCGGCACCGCCGGCACCGGCGATGATCGCGCGCAAACCACGCGCGCCCGCCTCTTCGGCATAGGTGAACAGCACGTCCGGCGTGCGATGCGCCGAAACCACCTTCACTTCGTAGGGAACACCCAGCGCATCGAGCTTCTGGGCGGCGTGCTGCATGGTTTCCCAATCGGAACGGGAACCCATGACAATGCCGACAAGCGGCACGGAGGGGTTGGGGGTCATTGGCCGTCACCTGCTGCAAAGACGTATTCTAGCCATCTTCCACGCAAGACCAAGACCTGATGGACCGCAAACTGCTCGACCTGCTCGTCTCCCCAGACACCCGCCAGCCGCTGCTCCTGCTGGAAAGCGCCGGCCTGGACGCACTGAACCGCGCCATCGCCGCAGGTACGGTCAACCGTGCCGATGGCAGCGCCCAGACCCAGCCACTGCGCGAAGTGCTCGTCACCCGTGACCGCAAACAGCTGTTCCGGGTCGAGGACGGCATTCCGGTACTGCTGGCCGAAGAAGCCATTGCCACCGCGCAGATCGCCGACTTCCCGGGCGCCTGATGCTGCCGCACCCGCCAGCCGCGCCGCCGCAGGCGCAGGTCGAGGCCGACGTCGCCCGCGCCCTGGTCGAGGACATCGGCAGCGGTGATGTCACCGCCGCCCTGTTGCCGGACACGGCGGATATCGCCTACCTGCTGTGCAAGCAGGACGCGGTGATTGCCGGCCGGCCCTGGTTTGATGCCGCACACCGCGCGCTCGACCCGGCGGTGAAGATCCACTGGCGCGTACTGGAGGGTGATCACGTCAGCGCCGGCACCGTACTGGCAACGCTGGAAGGCCGCAGCCGCTGTCTGGTGAGCGCCGAGCGCACCTCGCTCAATTTCCTGCAGACGCTGTCCGCCACCGCCACTGTCACCGCCAGTTACGTGGCGGCCGTGGCCGGCACTGGCACGCGCATCTTGGACACCCGCAAGACGCTGCCCGGCCTGCGCCAGGCCCAGAAATACGCGGTCCGCTGCGGCGGCGGCGACAACCACCGCATGGGCCTGTTCGATACGGTGATGCTGAAAGAAAACCATATCCGCGCCGCCGGTTCGCTGAGCGCCGCCGTGCAGGCGGCCCGCGCCCAGCAGCCGCAACTGCCGCTGGTGGTGGAAGTGGAAGACCTGCAACAGCTGCAGGAAGCCCTGGCCGCCGGCTGCGAACGCATCCTGATCGACGATTTCAGCGCCGGGATGCGGCGCGACGCGGTGCGCATCGCGGCCGGGCGCATTCCGCTGGAAGTCTCCGGCAGCGTGGACCTGACCGTGGTCCGTGCCATTGCCGAGGACGGGGTGGACTTCATCTCCATCGGCGGCCTGACCAAGCACATCCAGGCGATCGACCTGTCCCTCAAGCTCGGCCCGCCACCGGGCTGATTTCACGGCACGAGCACTGCCGGTTCTGCAACGCTCCGTTCAAGGATGAGGAGTTCACCGTGGTCTACCGGCACCTGTTTTTCGGCTCAGTGCTCGCACTCATGTCAACCGGCGCGCTGGCGATCGAAGTCTGCGATATCCCGCCGCGCTACGGCCTGAGCACCACCGCCCAGGCCATCGTGCGCACCACCTGCAACGAACACCGGCTCTGGTATCGCCCGTTCATCGACCGCGACGGACGCATCGCCAGCCTCGGCGCTTCAGAGGCCGACAGCGGCAGCCTGGCCGACAATGGCGTCATCGCGTGGCAGCGCGTGGCCGGCTATTGGCGCGAAAGTGGAACGCTGGGCGCAATGGGCAGTGTTCCCGGTGCCCAGAGCTGCTTTGTCGCCACCGGCAACCGCTACACCGACAGCGACTGCCGCGCCTTCCTGATCGACAACCCGTGGTCGGCGGCATTCATTTCCTGGGTCATGACCCGCGCCGGCGTGACCGGCTTCAACCGCTCACCGCGCCATATCGACTACATCCGTGCCGCTTACCAGAGCGGCGGCAACGGCCCCTACAGGCTCGCCGATCCGGCAACCGAGAAACCCGCCCCCGGCGACATGCTGTGCTTTCTTCGCAACCGCAGCACGACGCTCAATTACAGCGGGTTGATCCAGGCATTGGGCAACGGCAGCGCCGGCAATTGGCAATCCCATTGCGAGATCGTGGTGACCGCCAACGCCGGCGGTGATCGCACGCTGCACCTGGTCGGCGGCAATGTCGCCAACTCGGTGGTGATGCGCAAACTGGCATTGGGCCGCACCGGTCTGGTCGAGTTGCCGCGCCCGGATGGCGGCAACACCGGGCAGATCGGCGCGCAAGGCTGCACCCCCGGCAATGAGGAAGACTGCAACCTCAACCGGCAGGACTGGGCCGCGTTGCTGAAACTGCTGCCCACGACCGCGTCACAGGGGCCCGCGGTTGCGCCAGTCATACCAGCACAGCCCGCGGCCACAGAAACCGGCAACGCCACATCCCGCTGACAGCAGCGCCCACCCGGTTCCGCTTTCCACTGACAGCCCCTAGAGTGTGGCCATGCCTACTCTTCTCATCCTGATGATCATCGGCGCCATCGGCTTCGCGCTGTGGGACACCGGCCGCGCCGCAGCCGAGCGTGCCAGCGAACTGGGCCGCAACGCCTGTCGTGCTGCCGATGTGCAATGGCTGGACCACAGCGTGCATGCCACCGGCATGCGCCTGCGCCGCCTGCCCAGCGGCTGGCTGGGCTTCGAGCGCAGCTTCCGCTTCGACTACTCCTACGACGGCATAGAACGCCACACCGGTCGCCTGGTGCTGCTCGGTCGTGAGCTGGTGTCCTTCTCCGGCCCGGCCGCGGCGCAGATCGGCAAGATCCGCCAATCTGGCGAAGAAGCTGAAGACATCTGAATCAGCAGGCAAGCGCCCCCTCAGCCTCCCAGGCAGCGGCAACACCCAGGCCTAGTCCCACTGCAACCCGTGAGCTGATCGCGCCCCTGCCGGACGGCGGGGGAGATTGCAGCCGCCGAGTCCGGGCAACCCGGACCGGTGCCATCGCCCAAAAAGAATCGCCACCTTGCGGCGGCGATGTGTCGGATTACTTGACCACCCGCAGGAACGGGCGCTTGCCCGCCGGTGGCGGCTCGGGTGCCGACGGCGGCGTATCGTCATCGTCCGGGGGCAGGTCCGCACCGGGAACATCGTCCGGCAGCGCCATGCCCTGCCCGGTCTCCCGCGCGTACACCGCAAGTACCGCCGAGATCGGCACGCTCACCGGGAAACTGACACCGGAGAAGCGTGCCGTGAAGCTGACCGTCTCATTGTCGATATGCAGACGCATTACCGCGCGCTCGGCGACATTGAGCACGACCCGCTCCTCCTTGATCGCGCTGGCCGGCACCTGCACGCCCGGGACTCCCGCATCCACCATGATGTGCGGCGTCATACCGTTGTCGTTGATCCATTCCACCAGCGCCCGCAACAGGTACGGACGGTGGCTGCTCATGCGAAAAGATTCTTCACTCATATGCCAAGTGTACGCCGCATTGAAGCGCGAACACCGCCCGGAGGCGGTGTTCGATGGGGTCAAGTACAGCTGTTCCCCGCTCAGGCCGGCAGGTCGCGCAGCTTCTTTTCCTGGTCGGTCAGGCTGCGGATAAACCCCGGGTTACGGAAGATGCGGTTGCCGTAATCCTCGATCGCCTTGCCGTCCTTGGGCAGCGGAATGCCCAGCGACTCCAGCCGCCACACGATCGGTGCAATCGCACAGTCGGCCAGGCTCATTTCCGGATTCAGGAAAAACTTGCTCGCCTTGAACAGCGGCACCGACTGCGCCACAAGCTCCTTCAGGCGCTTGCGTCCGGCTTCGGCCTGGGTCTTGTTGCCCAGCTGGATGGCCTGCACCTGCGGTACCCAGTCGTGCTCGATGCGCAGCATCGCCAGGCGAAGCCGGGCCCGCGACAGGGGATCGACCGGCATCAGCGGCGGATGCGGATAGCGCTCATCCAGATACTCGCTCACTACCGAGGCGGCATAGAGCACCAGCTCCCGCTCGACCAGGGTCGGCACGGAATGGTAGGGGTTGAGGTCGATCAGATCTTCCGGCGGATTCTGCGCATCGACCGGGACCAGATCGTAGGTCACGCCCTTGGCCGCCAATACCAACCGCACCCGATGGCACAGCACATCGTCATTGGCAGAGAACAAAGTCAGGGTATTACGCATACGCACACTCGCCGCCATCAAAGGCTCTCCAACGGCCGGAATCCGCCAGCCTTACAGCTCCGCCAACCCATTGCCGACGGTCGCCACGGTCTCCCGAGTGTGCAATCGGGCGAGACAATTTCCAAGGCCCTGCCATCACCCCGTGCCTGCACCCGCACCGGGCCACGTGAAATCAATGCACGTCTTTCCAGTACTCGGTCTTGAGCAGATACGCCAGGAACGTCAGCAGCGCCAAGAACAACACCACCCACACCCCGATACTCTGCCGTTTCAGGGCTGCCGGCTCACCGGCATATTCCAGGAAATTGGTGATGTCCCGTACCGTCTGGTCGTATGCGCGGGCATCCACCTTGCCAGGCGTGTCGATCTTCAGCCCGGTGACCGGGGGATCCAGCCCGGGCTGCTCGGCCTTGCCATACACGCATGCTGCATGCCCTGCAGCTCCCAGAGCGGATTGGGCATGGAGGCATTGGGGAATACGGCGTTGTTCCAGCCCAGCGGCCGCGACTCGTCCACGTAGAACGACTTGAGATAGCTGTAGATCCAGTCGCTTCCTCGAACCCGGGCAATCAGGCTCAGATCCGGTGGCATCTTGCCGAACCACTGGGTGGCCGCCTCATGCGGCAGCGCCACCTGGATCTGCTCGCCGAACGCGGCACCGGTGAAGTTGAGATTGTCCATCACCTGTTCTTCGGTCAGCCCCAGGTCCTCGGCCATACGCGAATAACGCAGATATTTCAGCGAGTGGCAGCCCGAGCAATAACTCATGTAGGCCTGGGCGCCGCGTTGCAGCGATGCGCGATCCCCCAGGTCATTTCCCGCTTGCTGCAAGGCCCCGCCATCGGCTGCGGACGCGAGGTACAGAACAGCATCGCTGCTGCAAAGAGCAGCCGCACCATCCATTTGTCAGTCATGCGTCGTCACCCGGTCCGGTACCTGCTTGGTGCTGTCGAGCGTGGTCCACAGCGGCATGGTGATGAAGAAGGCGAAGTACAGGAAAGTCAGTACACGCCCGACCCAGGTTTCCCAGATCGCCGTTCCCGGGCCGGAGCCGATTACCCCCAACCATACGAAGCACACCACCAGCAGGCCCAGCATCAACCGGGAAAGCGGACCGCGGTAACGGATCGACTTCACCTTGGCCCGGTCCAGCCAGGGCACCAGGAACAGGATGGCGATGGCCGAGAACATCACCATCACACCACCAAGCTTGTCCGGCACCACACGCAACATGGCGTAGTAAGGGGTGTAGTACCAGACCGGCTTGATGTGCGCCGGCGTCACCAGCCGATTGGCCTCGGTGAAGTTGTCATGCTCCAGGAACAGTCCGCCAAAACCCGGGGCGAAGAAAATGATGAAGGCCGCAATCACCAGCAGGAAGCCGACGCCCACCATGTCCTTGACCGTGTAGTACGGATGGAACGGGATGCCATCGGCCGGCGCGCCCGCCGACCAGCGGTTGCCCTTGGGCCCTTTCTTGATCTCCACGCCATCGGGATTGTTGGAGCCCACTTCGTGCAGCGCCCCCAGATGCAGCACCACCAGCAGCAGCAGCACCAGCGGCAACGCGATCACGTGCAGGGCGAAGAAGCGGTTGAGGGTGGCATCACCGGGCAGGTAGTCGCCCATGATCCACTCCGTCAGGCCGTTGCCGATCACCGGAATGGCACCGAACAGCGAGATGATCACCTTCGCACCCCAGAACGACATCTGTCCCCACGGCAGTACATATCCCATGAAGGCTTCGGCCATCAGCACCAGGTAGATCAGCATGCCCAGGATCCACACCAGCTCACGCGGCTTCTTGTAGCTGCCGTACATCAGACCGCGGAACATGTGCAGATAGACCACGATGAAGAACAACGAGGCACCGGTGGAGTGCATGTAGCGGATCAGCCAGCCCCACTCCACGTCGCGCATGATGTATTCGATCGATGCGAACGCCTCGGCTGCACTGGTCTTGTAGTGCATCGTCAGGAAGATGCCGGTCAGGATCTGGTTGACCAGCAACACCATCGCCAGCGAGCCGAAGTAGTACCAGAAGTTGAAATTCTTCGGCGCGTAGTACTCGCTGACATGCTTGCGATAAACCGGCATCAGGCCGGGAGCACGCTCATTGACCCAGTTGGCCACGCCGGTGGCGGTGCGGGTGAGAATGTTGTCGGCCATGATCAGGCAGCCCCCTGCGGATCGACGCCGATGACGATGGTGTTGTCATCCACATAATGGTGTGGCGGCACCAGCAGGTTGATCGGTGCCGGCACGTCCTGGAACACGCGCCCGGACATGTCGAAACGCGACTTGTGGCAGGGACAGAAGTAGCCGCCCTTCCACTGCGCGTCATACGGTTCGGGACGGATCTCGGCGACCATCTCCGGGGCACACCCCAGATGGGTGCACAGCCCGACCAGCACGGAGATGTCCGGCTTGATCGAGCGGAATTCGGGATTGCCCTTGAGCACATAGTCCGGCTGCTGGTCCTTGTTGTCGGACTCCGGATCCTTGAGCCTGCCATCCAGTCCCGGTAACGCCTGGAGGATGGCCTTGGAGCGCTTGACGATCCAGATCGGCTGGCCACGCCATTCCAGGATCAGGCGCTGGCCCTCCTGCAAGGCGCTGATATCGGCCGTCACCGGGGCCCCGGCCAGTTTGGCGCGGGCGCTGGGATTCCACGACTTGATGAACGGTACCGCTGCGAAGCCGACGCCGACTGCTCCGACCACCGCTGTGGTCGCTGTCAAAAACCGCCGACGTCCGGTGTTGACTGGATCGTTTACCCCATCGTTGGCCATCCGGCACTCCGATATTGATTAGGTAGCTTGAGGCTGCCAGCGGTCTGGTGGGGGCCAGCCCGCTCTGAACAAATCGCGCCCGAGTGTAGCGGAACGCTTAACGGTGACACAACGCGATCAAACACCAGTCCGTAAAATTTGTCACGGCCTGTTGCAACAGAAACGTCAGCACTTACTGCCGCGCCGCCAATTCGCCCCGATAGCGGTCAGCCAATTGCGCCACGCGCTGCACGTAGTACTGGGTTTCCCGATACGGCGGTACGCCGCCATGACGGTCGACGGCACCTTCGCCAGCGTTGTAACCGGCCGCCGCCAGCGTCAGGTTGCCGTTGAAGCGGCGTAGCAGCCAGGCCAGGTACTGCACGCCGCCACGGATGTTCTGTCCGGCGTCGTAGGAATCGGAAACCCCGAAGCGACGTGCGGTCGGCGGCATCAACTGCATCAGGCCCTGGGCTCCGGCACGGCTGAGCGCGGTCGGATTGAACGCCGACTCGGCATGGATGATGGCGCGCACCACCGCTTCCTCGACTCCAAACTCGCGGGCAGCCGACGCAATCTCGGCACTGTAGGCGTGGGTGTTCAGACGCACCGAGCCGAAGTTGACCCGCGACTGCACGCCACAGGCAAAGCAGCGCTCGATATAGCTGTACTGGATGGTGCGCACCTGGCCGACGCTGGCCAGCTGTGCGGGCCGGGCGCTGGTGTAATGGCGGACGCCATCTTTCATATAGGAATAGACCTGCCCGCTGACCACGCGCTGGGCTTTCCCAGCGGTCGCAGGCGCGGGTGCCGGAAGGGGCGCCACCGCAGCCGGTGCGACCTGGGCGGCCACTGGGGTGGGGCTGGATCCGGAAGCGGTGTCCGCAAGAGTCGCCGGCGAAGAAGCCGGAGGGGCCACCACCGGCATTCGCCGGGGCGCCTCGCGTGCGGGCCGGTAGCTGCTGACCACGCTGCACTGGGCCCCGCCGATGCGCTTGCTGACATAGTTCGCTACGCCATCGCCACCGACACACTTGTACAGCGTGCCCGCACTGGCCGGCGCGGCGGTCAGTGTCGCGGCAAGAACTGCGGCGATCCCCAAAATCCCCTTCATGGGCGGGGAGTCTCCCAGCTTCACCGGGGCTTGCCAAGTATTTGACGGCCCGCCGGCCCTGCGCCCGGGCATGGACCGATACAATAGCCGGCTTCGAATGCGGCCTTCGGGTCGTTGCCCGCCCACCCGTCTGGAATACGCACCATGCCCGGGACGCCCGCTTCTCCCTCGCCGAATCCGGCCGGCTCCGACGTGCCGTCTGTTGAAATGACCACTCCTGAACTCATTCCCCTGCCCAGCGCCAAGCCGAAGCCTGCCGGCGGCGCGCGCGGCAAGCTGTATATCAAGACCCACGGTTGCCAGATGAACGAGTACGACTCGGCCAAGATGGCCGACGTGCTGGCCGAATCCGAAGGCCTGGAGCTGACCGACAACCCCGAAGAAGCCGATGTGGTGCTGGTCAACACGTGCTCCATCCGCGAGAAGGCGCAGGAGAAGGTGTTCAGCCAGCTCGGCCGCTGGAAGGCGCTCAAGGCCGGTGGCCGCGATGTCATCATCGGAGTCGGCGGCTGCGTGGCGTCGCAGGAAGGCGAAGCCATCGTCAAACGCGCGCCCTACGTGGACCTGGTCTTCGGCCCGCAGACCCTGCACCGCCTGCCGGAGCTGATCCGCGCCCGCCGCGAGCAGAACAAGCCGCAGGTGGACATCAGCTTCCCGGAGATCGAGAAGTTCGACCGCCTGCCCGAGCCCCGCGCCGAAGGCCCGTCGGCGTTCGTGTCGATCATGGAGGGCTGCTCCAAGTACTGCTCGTTCTGCGTGGTGCCCTACACCCGCGGCACCGAGGTCAGCCGGCCGTTCGAGGATGTGCTGGTGGAATGCGCGCAGCTGGCGGCGCAGGGGGTGCGCGAGATCAACCTGCTCGGCCAGAACGTCAACGCCTACCGGGGTCCCTATGGAGACGGCGAGATCGCCGACCTGGGCCTGCTGATCCGCACCCTGGCCGAAATCGACGGCATCGGCCGCATCCGTTTCACCACCTCGCACCCGCTGGAGTTCAGCGACTCGCTGATCGACGCCTATCGCGACGTACCGCAGCTGGCCAACTATCTGCACCTGCCGGTGCAGGCCGGCAGTGACCGCATCCTCAGCGCGATGAAGCGCGGCTACACCGCACTGGAATTCAAGGCCAAGATCCGCAAGCTGCGCGCGGTGCGCCCGGACATCTCGATCAGTTCGGATTTCATCGTCGGCTTCCCCGGCGAAACCGAGGCCGATTTCGAAAAGACCATGAAGCTGATCGAGGACGTCGGCTTCGACCAGAGCTTCTCCTTCATCTACTCGCGCCGCCCGGGCACTCCGGCCGCCGACCTGGAGGACACCATCAGCGACGCGAGAAGCATGCGCGCCTGTCGCGCCTGCAGGCGCACATCAACGACCATGCCGCCGGCATTTCGCGGTCGATGGTGGGCAGCGTGCAGTCGGTGCTGGTCGAAGGCCCCTCGCGCAAGGACCCCAACGAGCTGACCGGCAAGACCGAGAACATGCGTTCGGTGAACTTCCCCGGCCACCCGCGCCTGGTCGGCCAGTTCGTCGATGTGGTCATCACCGAGGCGCTGAGCAACTCGCTGCGCGGGCGCATCGTCGCGGCCTGATTCCGCTCCGGCCGGACCCGTTCCGGCCGGGCGGCAGGCCTTGGCGATTTTTTGACCAACCGCGCAAAAGCCCTGGCCTGCCTGCACGGCCGGGGCTTATCCACATCTTTGCCAAGCCCCGGTCCACAACCGCTGTGGATACTGCAGCGTTCAATCCAGCCGCTTGCGGAAGCGCAGTATCGCCAGCGCCATCATCACCACGATGAGAGCCAGCAGCGCCAGCACTTCCGGCCACAGCTCCCACAGCCGCGCCCCGCGCAGCATGATGCCGCGGATCAGGCGCAGGAAGTGGGTCAATGGCAGCAGCTCGGCCAGCCATTGCACCGGCCGTGGCATCCCCTCGAACGGAAACATGAAACCCGACAGCAGGATCGAAGGCAGGAACACGAACATCGTCATCTGCATCGCCTGGAACTGCGAGCGTGCCTTGGTCGAGATCAACAGCCCCAGGGCCAGGTTGGCCACGATCAATAGCATCGTCGCCAGATAGACCTCCAGCACGCTGCCACGGACCGGCACCTGGAACAGCCAGACTCCCAGCAGCAGGACCAGCGAGGTCTGGACCAGGCCGATCGCCACATACGGCAGCACCTTGCCGATCATCAGCTCGCTGCGACTGAGCGGGGTGGCGATCAGCAGTTCCATGTTGCCGCGCTCGCGTTCGCGCACGATCGCCACTGCGGTGAACATCACCATGGTCATGGTCAGGATGATGCCGATCAGACCCGGCACGATATTGACCGCAGAACGCCGCTGCGGGTTGTAGAAGGCGACCACGCTGACCTGGCCGCTGCCGCCGGTCGCGCCGGTGCGCAGCGGCCGATCATTGCGCAATGGCCGTGTCTCCAGCGGCACCTGCGCCAGCTGCAGCGCCGTGCTCTGCACCACCGTGTCGCTGCCGTCGACCAGCACCTGCACCGCCTCGCGCCCCTCGAAGCGGCGACGCTCGAAATCCGCAGGAATCACCACCCCGACACTGATCTGGCCGCGCCGCAGCGCGTGCATCAGCTCCTCCGGCGTCTGCACCCACAGCGCCGGGGCGATCACCCCGGTGGCGACCATGTCCATCACCAGCGCCCGCGAGGCGCTGGTACCGGCCTGGTCGGCGACGCCGGCCTGCAGGTGGCGCAGGTTGAGATTGATCGCATAGCCGAACAGCACCAGCTGCATCACCGGGATGCCGACGATCATGGCCAGGGTGATGCGATCGCGGCGCAGCTGGCGCAGCTCCTTCAGCACGATGGCCCAGAGCCGGCGCAGGCTCATGCGTCCCTCCCGCCCTTCTCGGCATCGGCACCGCCACGGCCGCGGGTAGCCGAGACGAACACATCCTCCAGATTGGGCGGCACCGGTGTCACCTGTGCCCGCAGCCCTGCGGCCTGCAACTGCCGCTGCAGGCGCGCCGGGAGGTCATCACCGGGTTGGACCAGCACCCGCAGCAGATTGCCGATCTGCGCCACACTGAGCACTCCCGGCAGCTGCGACAGCACGCGCTGCGCCTGCCGCGG
>NZ_BAZI01000001.1 GCF_001310775.1 Stenotrophomonas pictorum JCM 9942 | reverse complement strand
ACGCCAGCGCCGTGCCAGCGAGCGCACCTCGCGCTGGCTGCGGTTGCGCTGCGGCGGCCAGACCTATGCGCTGGAACTGCTCAAGGTCCAGGAAGTGGTCCTGCCGGTGCCGCTGCTCGGTCTGCGCGGCACCGCGCCCTCGATGCTGGGCATCATGAACCTGCGCGGCCAGGTGGTTCCGGTGATTGATCTGGGCCTGCACCTGGGCTTTGCACCGATCATCGAGGACAGCCAGACCCGCATCGTGGTGCTGGAAGAGAACGGCGACACCTTGGGACTGCGCGTGTCGGCGGTGGAGGACGTGGCCAACCTGACCGACTCCCAGATCGAGCCACCCGATACCGCGCGCATCTGCCAGATTTCCAACGCGCTGTTCCGTGGCGTGGCCCGCCTTGGCCGGCAACCGATGATCCTGCTGGATGCCGCGCAGCTGCTGCACTGACCCCGGCGCCGCTGCCCTGCCGGCCATCCGGCGCGGCGACAGCGCTAAAGATGCGCCAGAAGCGGCCGCTAATTGCCCTAGTAACGTTCGTCCGGAGCAATGATGAGCACAGTGGCACTGGCACAGGATCTCGGCATCGAGACCAGCAGCGATTTGAAACAACAGCTTGCCCCCTATCTGGAACAGACCGGCGAGCTGCGCGTGGATGCCAGCCAGGTCGGCCGCATCCACACCGCGGCCGTGCAGGTGCTGTGCGCCTTTGTGATCGCCCGCCGCCAGGCAGGCCACAGCACCGTCTTCGACAACGGCACCAACACCTTCCTCGACGCCGCGCGACTGCTCGGCGTCCTCCAGACCTTCGGGCTGGAAGCAACCTCTGATCAACTGAAATCTGTGGAGAACGCCGCATGAGCGCACGTATCTTGGTGGTGGACGATTCGGCGTCGATGCGCCAGATGGTCTCTTTCGCCCTCACTTCGGCCGGCTATTCCGTCGAGGAGGCCGAAGACGGCGCCGTGGCCCTGGGCCGCGCCAAAGGCCAGCGCTTCAACGCGGTGGTGACCGACGTGAACATGCCCAACATGGACGGCATCTCGCTGATCCGCGAGTTGCGCCAGCTGGCCGACTACAAGTTCACCCCGATGCTGATGCTTACCACCGAATCGGCGGCCGACAAGAAGTCCGAAGGCAAGGCCGCCGGCGCTACCGGCTGGCTGGTGAAGCCGTTCAACCCCGAACAGCTCGTCGCCACCGTCCAGAAAGTCCTGGGCTGATCGCCCTCCCCGCCCCCCACCACGGAACCCGCTGATGAGCATGGACCTGCAACGTTTCCACGCCACTTTCTTCGAAGAAAGCCGCGAAGGACTGGACGCAATGGAAGCTGGCCTGCTGGCGCTGGAAGGCGGGCAACTGGATCCGGAGATCATCAACTCGGTGTTCCGCGCCGCCCACTCGATCAAAGGGGGCGCCGGGACGTTCGGCTTCGACGCCATGGCCAATCTGACCCATGTGCTGGAAACGCTGCTGGACGAGCTGCGTGCCGGCAAGCGGGCACTGGAACCGGCCGCCATCGATGCGATGTTGACCTCGGTGGATGTGCTGCGCGCGCTGCTGCGGGAAGTGGAGCATGGCCAGCCGGCCGATCCGCAGGCCGTGCAGGCCGTGACTGCCCGTCTGCAGGCCGTGCTTTCCGGCCAGGCCGCCCCGGTGGCCGCCGCCAAAACCGAAGACGAAACCCCGGACGGCTGGCAGATCGGCTTCACCCCGGCGCCGTCACTGTTCATGAGCGGCAACGACCCGCTGCGCATCATCCGCGAACTGGAGACCCTGGGCTCGTTGCAGGTGGCCGCGCGCGTGGAGCGCCTGCCCGGCTTCAACCAGCTCGATCCGCTGGAAGCCTACCTGGCCTGGGATCTGGGCCTGATCGGCAAGGTGCCACGCAGCAAGATCGAAGACACCTTCGCCTGGGTGGTGGACGACTGCGAGCTGGATATCCGTCCGGCCGCACCGCCGAGTCTGGCGATGCCGGCTGCCGAGAACGGTGCTGTCGCCGAGCCGGCGCGTTCACCGGCCGCCGCGGCCACCCCCAGCGGCAACAGCCACGAAGCCGAAAGCTCGATCCGTGTCAGCGTGGACAAGGTCGATGCGCTGATCAACCTGGTCGGCGAGCTGGTCATCACCCAGGCCATGCTCAAGCAGGTGTCCGGCGGCCTGGATCCGGTCCACGCCGAACAGCTGTTCGCCGGGCTGGACCTGCTCGAACGCAACACCCGCGACCTGCAGGAAGCCGTCATCAGCGTGCGTATGCTGCCGGTGGACGCCGTGTTCCGCCGCTTCCCGCGACTGGTCCGTGACCTGTCCTCGCGACTGGGCAAGCAGGTCCGCCTGCGCACGATCGGCGAAGGCACCGAACTGGACAAGGGGCTGATCGAGAAGATCGCCGATCCGCTGGTCCATCTGGTGCGCAACTCGATCGACCATGGTCTGGAAATGCCCGACGTGCGTCGCGCCGCCGGCAAGGACGAGACCGGCACGATCACCCTGGCGGCCTCGCATCAGGGCGGCCATATCGTGATCGAAGTCAGCGACGACGGCCGCGGCCTGAACCGCGCCAAGATTCTGGAAAAAGCCTACGAGCGCGGCCTCAACGTGCCCGACAACCCGACCGATCCGCAGGTCTGGGATCTGATCTTCCAGCCCGGCTTCTCCACCGCCGATGCGGTGACCGAGCTGTCCGGACGCGGTGTGGGCATGGACGTGGTCCGCCGCAATATCCAGGCGCTGGGCGGCGAAGTGCAGCTGGAAAGCAATACCGGCGCCGGCACCCGTGTGCTGATCCGGCTGCCGCTGACCCTGGCCATCCTCGACGGCATGACCGTGTCGGTGGCCGGTGAAACCCTGATCCTGCCACTGGCCTACGTGCTCGAAGCGCTGCAGCCCCAGGCCGATGACATCCGCACCATGGCCGGCGAAGGCCGTGTGCTGCGCGTGCGGGGCGAGTACCTGCCAATCCTGTCGCTGAGTGAGCACTATGGCTACAGCGGCCGGACCAATGCCGATCCGCTGGTGGTCGTGGTCGAGGGCGATGGCCAGAAGATCGCACTGGAAGTGGATGAACTGGTCGGCCAGCAACAGGTGGTGGTCAAGAACATCGAGAACAACTATCGCCGCATCGCCGGCGTCTCCGGCGCCACCATCCTCGGCGATGGACGCGTGGCGTTGATTGTCGATATCGGCGGACTGGTCCGCTCGCTGCGCATGCAGCAAGCCGCCTGAGCCACGGCTGATCATCCCCGTTCCATCCGCAGCGCCATGATCTTCCGGTCATGGCGCTTCTTCTTGTGCATTTTCCCTGCCGTGGATCCGCATGAAACGTATCGCCCTGCCCTGCCTGCTGTTGTGCGTGACCCTGCCCGCCGCGGCCCAGACCCAGACATGGCCCCCCCGGCTGAAAACCGCCAGCGGCGACGAGCTGACGCTGACCGGCAACGTCGCCTACGACGCCGCCGATTTCTCGGGAAGCGGACATGCCGGTGCCGTGCTGCATGACGACACCGGTTGGCGCCGAAAGGAGTTCGGCATCGGCTACAAGCGCGCCGGCCGCTATGACGTCACTGTCGGCTACGACTTCCAGTCAAAGACCTGGCTGGATGTGGCGCTGCGCCTGGAGACCAAGGCACTGTTCGGTCGGGACCTGGGCAAACTGCGTCTGGGCCAGAGCAAGATGGCAGTGGGATTCGAGGGGGCGACCGCATCACGTGCCGGCAGCTACATCGAAGCCTCGCTGCCGACCCAGGCGTTCTATGAAAGCCGCCGCACCGGTGTGGACTGGGCATACGAGCAGCCTCTGTACATCCTCAACGCCGGGTACTACTTCGGCTCCGATCTGCAGGGCAACAACCGGGGCGACACCGCTGCGGCGCGGTTGGCATGGACACCCTGGAAGGCATCGGGAAACGTTCTCCACCTGGGCGTGTCCGCCTCGAAGGAATCCCCGGAAGGCGAAGTCGACGGACGCGACCAGTACCGCGCACCCACCGCCCGTTGGCGGGCGCGTGCCGGTTCAGCGCTGACCACCGACCGGCTGGTCGACTCGGGCACTGCGGGACATCCAGCAATTGCAGCGTCGGGGGATTGAAGCGCTGTGGATCAACGGGCCGTGGTCGCTGCAGGGCGAATACCAGCAACAGACGGCCCGGCGCGGCAGCGGCCTTCCGGACTACCGCGGGTATGGCGGCTATGCCAGCGCCAGCTGGCTGGTGACCGGCGAATCCCGTCCGTACTCCGCCGGCAATGTCGGCAACCCCAAACCGGGCCATCGCCATGGCGCAGTCGAACTGCTGCTGCGCCGCGATCACCTTGATCTGGACGACGCCGGCATCGCCGGCGGTCGCGCCAGAAGCTGGACGCTGGGTGCCAACTGGTACCTGGGGCCGAACCTGAAGTTCCAGGGCAACTACGTCCGTGCCGACGCCCGGCGGGCTGGGTCCCACGTCGACCCGCATCTGCTGAGCCTGCGCGCACAGCTGCATTTCTGACCACCGCAAAAACCCTGACCGCCGCGCCACCGCGCGGTCCTGGGCGGCAGCCGGCGCCTTCGCAACGCCCTTTCGCGGCCGCACTTCAGGAAATTCCGCGCGCGCCGCTACCCGTATCAGCCCGGCTGCCACCGGGCAAAGAACGCGCTTTCGAACACCTTTTCTCTCCCCCGTTGTGCCCGATCTGGCGCTTCTGGCGGGCATGCCCTACCTGTAGTCGATTCGGAGAGTCTGTAATGGAGTTCTTTCGCAACCTCACGATCGCACGGAAACTTGCGATCGCATTCACGCTGACAACACTGACCACCATTGTGCTGGGCGGTTTTGCCCTGTTGCGACTGGATGCCGCCAACAACCAGCTGCAAGCCGTCAGCAACCGCGACATGCCGTCGGTGCAATACATGGGCGAAATCCGCTCCCAGCTGGGCGAGTACCGCACCTTCGAGATCGCCCAGCTCACCCGTCTGAACGAGCCCGAGGCGGTCGCCGACTACGACCGCCGCATGTCCGAGATCGAAGATGCTGTCGCCAAACTCAAGACCCGCTATGAAGCGCTCCACAGCGACAGCCAGGAAAAAGCCCTGTACGCCAAGGTCGCTTCCGCGCTGGAAGACTATTTCGCCGCGCACCGCCTGATCGAACAGGCCCTGGCCAGCGGTGATCCGGTCAGCGCGCAGGCGGTCTCCGACGAGCAGTCCCGCCCCAAACGCCGGGTACTGTTCGATGCCTTGAAGGCCTTGAACGAGTACAGCGTCGCCACCCTCGACAGCCAGATCGCCAACGCCAACCGCAGCCACAGCCGTAGCAGCATGGCCATCGTGCTGTCGATCATTGCACTGGCACTGTTGTCAGCCGGGTTGGGCATGCTGATTGTGCGTGCCATCGTACGGCCCCTGGGTGATGCCGTCCGCGTCGCCAACGATGTGGCCGCCGGCAAACTCGAAGGAAGCATCGACAGCTCGCGGCAGGACGAAGTGGGCAAGCTGCTCAGCGCGATGCAGCGCATGCAGGCCCAGCTGCGGGCGGTGATCGATGCACAGGTTGAAATGTCACGCCAGCACGATGGCGGCAGCATCAGCTACCGCATCGACGCCGATGCCTTCCCTGGCGACTACAGGGTGATGGTGGCCGAGACCAACAATCTGGTCACCAACCATATCAACGTGAAAATGCAGGCCATCGGGATCGTCCAGCGCTATGCCATCGGCGACCTGACGCCGGATATGCCGGTGTTGCCAGGCGAGAAGCGTGTCATCACCGACACCATGGCGACGATCAAGCAGAACCTGGCCGCCATCAACAGCGAGATCAAGCGCCTGGCCTCGGCCGCGGCCGTCGGCGACTTCAAACAGCGCGGCGATCTGGACGCCTACCAGCACGATTTCCGTGACATGGTGGCCGGCCTGAACAGCCTGATGGAAACCACCGATGACAACCTGCTGGAAGTCTCCCGACTGCTGCAGGCCATCGCCAGTGGCGACCTGAGCGCGCGGATGCACGGCCAATTCCATGGTGTGTTCGCCACCATGCGCGACGACGCCAATGCCACGGTCTCGCAGTTGACCGGCATTGTCGGCCGCATCCAGCACGCGGCATCGAGCATCAACCAGGCCGCCGGCGAGATCGCCACCGGCAACCAGGACCTGTCGCAGCGGACCGAGCAACAGGCCGCCAACCTGGAGGAAACCGCCGCCTCGATGGAGGAGTTGACCTCCACCGTGCGCCAGAACGCCGAATCGGCCCGCCAGGCCAACCAGCTGGCCATCGGCGCGCACACCGTCGCCTCACAGGGCGGTGAAGTGGTCGGCCAGGTGGTGGCCACGATGGATGCCATCGAGGGTTCATCGAAGAAGATCGCCGACATCATCTCGGTGATCGATGGCATCGCCTTCCAGACCAACATCCTGGCGCTCAACGCGGCGGTGGAAGCGGCGCGCGCCGGCGAACAGGGCCGCGGTTTCGCCGTGGTCGCCAGTGAAGTGCGTACCCTGGCCCAGCGTTCGGCCGCGGCTGCCAAGGAGATCAAGGAGCTGATCGATGCATCTGTGCAGAATGTGACCGGCGGCAGCAAGCTCGTCCGCCAGGCCGGCACCACCATGGGCGAGATCGTCTCTTCGGTGCAGCGCGTGACCGACATCATGGCCGAGATTTCCGCCGCCTCGCAGGAGCAAAGCGCAGGCATCGAGCAGGTCAACCAGACGGTGATGCAGATGGACGAAACCACCCAGCAGAACGCCGCGCTGGTGGAGGAAGCCACCGCCGCCGCGCGCGCGATGGAGGAACAGGCCCGGTTGCTGGCCGCTGCTGTGGCGGTATTCCGTTTGGATGCCACCGCTGCCCCCGCGGCGATGGCACACGTGCACCGTGCCCCGGCGATTCCCGCACTGAAACCGGCACGGCAGCCGCGCGCGATGACCGCCAATACACGTCCACTCCCGCTTCCCTCCAGCAACGAGGACAGCTGGCAGGAATTCTGAAACCCGCCGCAGCCGTGTTCGTCGCGCTTGCAGCCCTCGCCCCTTCGGGCGGGGGCTTTTTACTTCAGAAACAGGCCCCTCATGTCGCCGCGCATTCACGCAAGTGATTATTTTGCATAGACATTTCGGACCATCCAAAAGCGTCTTTTACTCAAGCGACACCGTCCCAAGTCGCTATCAGTCCAGGCAACGACGAAGCCGCCTCCCCAGCAGCCTCGGCCCCCTCCCCTGTTCCGATACGAGCACCCGATTCCCATGAAGTGGTTCCTTGACCTTCCCATTGCCCGAAAGCTGGCAGTGGCATTCACCGTAACGACGCTGATGACCATCGCCCTGGGCGTGTTGTCTTTGATGCGCCTGTCCGCACTGAACACGCAGCTGGAGGCGATCCGCGACAACTGGATGCCGGCGGTGGAACATCTGGGCGAAATGCGCGCCTCGCTGGGCGAGTTCCGCACCTTCGAGCTGGCCCGCATCGCCCGCAGGAACGATCCGCAGGAGGCCGACCGTTTCATCGCGCAACTGGCCAGCGCCCGCAGCGTCATCGAGAACGCCGAGAAGGCCTATGACGCGATTCCCAGCGAATCCAGTACCAACGAGCGTGCGATCTACGACCGCGTCATCGCCGCACGGGTAGCCTATTTCGCTGCCCATGAACGTCTGGCTGCGGCCTTGGATGAGCGCGACCATGATGCGGCGGAACTGATCTCGACCACAGAGTCGAATCCGGCGCGCTACGCCCTGTTCGGTGCGGTCAAGGAGCTGTCGGACTACAACATCAAGCATCTCAACCAGCAGATCGATGAGACCAGCGCCATCTATCGCAACACCGTGATTGTCACGCTGGTCGTGATGACGGCACTGGTACTGCTGGCCGTACTGCTGGGTTGGGCAATCGCCCGCTCCATCGTCAGTCCACTGCGCAATGCCAGCCAGGTCGCACACGCCATCGCCCGCGGCCAGCTCGACAACCGGATCCTGATTGAGGCCCGCGATGAATCCGGCCAGCTGCTGCAGAGCATGGACGAGATGCAGAACCAGTTGCGCGCGGTCATCACCGCCCAGCGCGAGATGGCCACACTTCACGACGAGGGCCAGATCAGCTTCCGCATCGACCACAACCGTTTCCCCGGCGACTACGGGCTGATGGTGGCCGAACTCAACGCCCTGGTCGGCAGTCATATCGATGCGGCCAACGCGGTCAGCGCGCTGATGGGGCGCTATGCCATTGGCGACCTGAGCGAAAACTTCCTGCGCTTGCCCGGCGAGAAGGCGGTGCTCACCCAGACCATGGATACGGTCAAGGCCAACCTGCTGGCCATCAGCAACGAGATCGGCACCTTGAGCCAGGCGGCGGTGCGCGGCGATTTCTCCGCACGCGGCGACGAATCGCGCTTCCAGTTCGGCTTCCGCGACATGGTGTCGGACCTGAACCAGCTGATGGCCCGCTCCGATGCCAACCTGCACTCCCTGTCGGTGCTGCTGCAGGCCATTGCCGAAGGCGACCTGACCCAGCGCATGCAGGGGGATTTCCAAGGGGTATTCGCGCAGATGCGCGACGACGCCAATATCACAGTGGAAAAACTGACCGATATCGTCAGCCGTATCCAGGGAGCCGCAGGCAGCATCAACCTCGCCGCCAGCGAGATCGCCACCGGCAACCAGGACCTGTCGCAGCGTACCGAGCAGCAGGCCGCCAATCTGGAGGAAACCGCCGCCTCGATGGAGGAACTGACCTCCACCGTCCGCCAGAACGCCGAGCATGCCCGTCAGGCCAACCAGCTGGCGATCGGCGCGCATACCATCGCGTCCCAGGGGGGTGAAGTCGCCCTGCAGATGGTCACCACCATGACCGCGATCGAGCAGTCGTCGAAGAAGATCGCCGACATCATCACGGTGATCGACGGCATCGCTTTCCAGACCAACATCCTGGCGCTCAACGCCGCGGTGGAAGCGGCGCGTGCTGGCGAACAGGGCCGCGGTTTCGCCGTGGTCGCCTCGGAAGTGCGCACCTTGGCACAGCGTTCGGCCGCGGCCGCCAAGGAGATCAAGACCCTGATCGATGACTCGGTGGAGAAAGTGTCCGAAGGCTCCGCACTGGTGCACCAGGCCGGCACCACGATGGGTGAAATCGTCGGCAGCGTACAACGCGTGACCGACATCATGGCCGAGATCTCCGCCGCCTCGCAGGAGCAGTCGGCCGGCATCGAGCAGGTCAGCCAGACCGTGATGCAGATGGATGAAAGCACCCAGCAGAACGCCGCGCTGGTGGAAGAAGCCACCGCCGCCGCCCGCGCGATGGAAGAACAGGCCAGCGCCCTGAGCCAGACGGTCGCGCTGTTCCGGCTCGACAGCGTCATGCCACGAATGGAATAGCACCAGCAGGTAGCAAGCTGACGGCAAAAGCATCCCGCGCGACAACCAGAGCTCCGATCAAGCCAGCACTTCGCAAAACCGTGCGCGCAGAGCAGGCAATGATCGACGCCGGCAACTGGCAGGAGTTCTGAACGACACCGTAGCCCCGCCAGACGGGGGGCTTGGGTCTTTGCTGAGCGTGATGGTCCTCGTTGCAACCGATATCGGGAAACCAACAAGGAACTGACCCCGCAGCAGCCAGCCTTGCTCCAACCGGATCAGCCAGGACAGGAACCTCGCGTAAGAAAGTGGCTGAGAACCGCGCGCAGAACGCCAGCACGGTGGATATCACTGCAGAAACCCGGCGCCCTGCCGATATCAGGGCGCTGGGGAGCGTTCCGCGAGGAACCAACGTTCCCCGCCGCCCCTTCTTTCGACTCAAGTGCATCCGCCATGAAGTCAAGTCTGTTGCTCCGTGCGTTCCGCAATCTACCTTTGAAAAAGAAGTTCATGCTGATGCTCGCGGTACTGGCTGTCGGCATCGTCACGCTGTGCGTTGTCACCGCACAGCGCAACCACTCCGAGCTGATCCAGAACGAGCGCAACACACTGCATACCCGGGTGGAAGCGGCGCTGGCGTTGGCAAACCGTTACGCTGACCGCGCCGAAGCAGGCGAGCTGAGTGAAGACCAAGCGCAGCACCTGGCCCTGTCCGCACTTGAATCGCTGCGCAGCGCCAACGGCAGCGATTACGTCTGGGTCAATGACCTGCATCCCACCATGCTGATGCACCCCCACCAGAAGGCACTGAACGGCACAGACCTCAGCAACTCGACAAGTGCCGATGGCAAAAAGATCTTCGTTGAGATGGCCCGTCTGGGCCGCGTCAGCGGCGGTGGCTTCCTCGATTACACCTGGCCCAAGCCCGGCACCGATGCCGCCGTGCAGAAAATCTCCTATGTCGGCCTGCACAAACGCTGGGGCTGGATCATCGGCAGCGGTGAATACACCGATGATATTGAAGCCCGCGCCTGGAGCTTCACCCGTGCGCTGATTATTGCCTGCACGCTGGTCATGCTTTCCGCCCTGCTGCCGTGCCTGTATATCGCCCGCTCGATACTTGGTCCGCTGTCCGCCGCATCCAGGGCCGTTCGCGCAGTTGCCGAAGGCGATCTTTCAGTGCGTCCCCTGCCTGAAGCGTGTGACGAGATTGGGCGGATCCATGCCGACATCGGCCACATGGTTGTGCAGCTGCGCTCGCGCAATGAGCGCGACCAGGCGTTGGCCACCGAGAACCTGCGCATCCGTACCGCACTGGATGATGTCACCACCAACATCATGATCTCCGATGCGGACCTCAACATCCTCTATGCCAACCGGTCACTGTTCCAGATGCTGGAAAAGGCCGAACACGATATCCGCCGCGACCTGCCTGCATTCAACACCACAACACTCATCGGCGCCAATATCGACAGCTTCCACAAGAAGCCAGCACATCAACGGCACGTACTGGGTGAGCTGCGTGGCACCCACCGTGGACAGATCTCGCTCGGCGACCACGTGCTGCGACAGATCATCAACGGTCCGCGACGCCGAAGGCACCCTGCTCGGCTTTGTCGTGGAGTGGGCCGACCGGACCGAGGAGGTTCGGGTCGAACGGGAAGTCAGCCACATCGTGGAAGCCGCCGCGCGCGGCGACCTGTCAAAACGCATCGGACTGGAAGGCAAGGAAGGGTTCCTGCTGCAGCTTTCAGATCAGCTCAATGGCTTGCTGGAAACCTTCAACGGCAGCATCGGCCAGGTCTCGAGGGTACTGACAGCGTTGTCCAGCGGCGATCTGACCCAGCGCATGCACGGCGACTTCCATGGCGTGTTCGCGCAGATCCGTGACGATGCCAACACCACCATCGCGCAGCTGACCACGATCATCGGCGATATCCAGGGCGCAGCATCGGGCATCAATCTTGCCGCCCATGAAATCGCTAGCGGCAACCAGGATCTGTCGCAGCGCACCGAGCAGCAGGCCGCCAATCTGGAAGAAACCGCCGCCTCGATGGAGGAGCTGACCTCCACCGTCCGCCAGAATGCCGAACACGCACGTCAGGCCAACCAGTTGGCCATCGGCGCCCATGGTGTCGCCTCGCAAGGAGGCAAGGTGGTTACCCAGGTAGTCACCACCATGACGGCGATCGAACAGTCGTCGAAGAGGATCGCCGACATCATCTCGGTGATCGACGGCATCGCCTTCCAGACCAATATCCTGGCACTGAACGCCGCGGTCGAAGCCGCTCGCGCGGGCGAACAGGGTCGCGGCTTTGCCGTGGTGGCCTCAGAAGTACGTGGTTTGGCCCAGCGCTCGGCCGCAGCGGCCAAGGAGATCAAAAGCCTGATCGACGACTCCGTGGAAAAGGTGTCCGAAGGCTCCGCACTGGTGCGCCAGGCCGGCGCCACCATGGACGAGATCGTCGGCAGCGTTCAGCGTGTGACCGACATCATGGCCGAGATCTCGTCCGCCTCGCAGGAGCAGTCGGCGGCATCGAGCAGGTCAACCAGACCGTGGTACAGATGGACGAGACCACCCAGCAGAACGCCGCGCTGGTGGAAGAAGCCACCGCCGCCGCCCGCGCGATGGAAGATCAGGCCAACGCACTCAGCAAGGCCGTTGCGCTGTTCCAGCTGTCAACGACCGTGCCAGCTCCCGTGGCAAAGGTCGCCAAGGTTGCGAGCAAAATACCGAGCGATGCGGCACGCGCACGGCCGGTGCTGCGCGCGAAAGCCCCATCAGCGCCTCGTTCTGCGATCACAAGCGGCCAGGACTGGAGCGAGTTCTGATGCACCGTCGTGGAGGTGCCCCGGCACCTCCACGGCCGCAGATCGGCCCGGGACGCGTTACGGACCGGGCTAAAGCAATGGGAAAAGTGGCCGATATCACAGTTTGGCGCTATAGATAGCGTCTCCTGCAGCCCTTGGCCTACTTGCTTCCCGATCATGTCCGAGCTTGTACAGACCACCGCCAGCACTCCCTCCTTCGACGGCAATCTCTATGCCGACGACAAATACATTGTCCGCAATCCGCGCCAGATCCAGCTCCTGCTGCAGGCCCTGATCGACCAGCGCGCCACGGTGACGGCCCACCCGGAGGGGCGCGAGAACGGATTCCCGACAGCCGTGCTGGAGCTGGACGGCGACACCCTGCTGCTCGACGGCAGCCCGCTGGCGGCAGTCAACCGCGATGCCGCCAATGCGGGCTACCTGCTGTGCTTCGCCCTGGTGGACAAGGTCACCGTGCGCTTCCGTCTGCCACAGCTGGAACGCATCGAGGAGCACGGCCGGACCGCGTTCCGCGTCGAGGTACCGGACGAGATCCACCACCTGCAGCGCCGCGACTTCTATCGGCTGGAAACGCCAATTGGCGATTCCCCGCACTGCACCCTGCCCATCACCGGCGATGAGGAACCACGCGCCTGGCGGGTGGTCGATATCAGCGCCGGTGGCATCGCCCTGCTGTTCCCCGCGGACACCGTGCCACTGCAACTGCAGCAGCGCTATCGCGGCTGCGAACTCCGGCTGCCCGACACGCCGCCCATTCCCGTCACACTGATCGTATGCAACCAGCGGCTGCAGAAACAGCCCAACGGCAGCGAGCAGCTGCGCGTCGGACTGCGCTTTGATGACCTGCCGCGCGGCGCCGACGCGATGATCCAGCGCTACATCTTCCGCGTGGACCGCGAGCGCAAGGCCCGCCTGAACGGCGACTTCTGAGGCGCGGGACCTAAAGTCCTGGCGGCAAACGCCGATACCGGAGCTGTACCCAGCTCCGCACCGGCTCGACGCCAAGACCAGGAACCGCCATGAACGACACCCGCACGCTCGCCGCCAGCACTGGCGGTGAATACCTCAGCTTCACTCTCGGCAACGAGCACTACGGCGTGGATATCCTGAAAGTGCAGGAAATCCGCGGCTACGATTCGGTCACGCGCGTGCCCGATGCCCCCCACTACATCAAAGGCGTGATCAATCTGCGCGGCACCATCGTCCCGGTGATCGACCTGCGCCTGAAACTGCGCCTGGACGAGGCCCGCTACGACGCCTTCACCGTGATGATAGTGCTCAACGTCGAAGACCGGGTGGTCGGCATCGTGGTGGACAGCGTCTCGGACGTGATTCCGCTGACCGGCGACCAGATCCGCCCGACCCCCGAGTTCGGCGCTGCCGTCGACACACGGGTCATTTCCGGCATCGGTACGCACGACGACAAGATGCTGATCCTGCTGGATATCGAGACCCTGCTGGACATCACCGACCTCGGCCAGACCACCGCCCTGGAAGAAGCGTCCGCCTGAAACTGCGAATTGCATCGCATTTCCAAGCACATCCCTCAAGCACCGGCTCTCGCGGCCGATAGCGACATCATGTCCGCCTCCCCGCGGAACCCCAACACGCCATCCCGGAGATACCGATGTACAAGCATCTGACCCCGCTGCTCACGGCTGCTGTTCTGGCCACCGCCTCGTTCAATGCCGCCGCCGACACCGCGGAGATGATTCCGCCGGAAAACGCCGCGCGCTTTGCCGGCAAGGACGGCATGGTCTGCGGAAAAGTGGAAAAAGCCCGCTACGCGGAAGGTTCCGAAGGCCAGCCGACGTTCCTGCACATGGGCGGCGCGTTCCCGCGCCACACCTTCTCCGCCCGCATCGCCGGTGCCAACCGCGGGAAATTTGGTTTCCCGCTGGAATCGCTGGAAGGCAAGACCGTCTGCGTGATCGGCAAGATCCAGCGCGACGCCTCACGCGCCGAGATCGAGGTCACCGCACCATCGGGCTTGAAGCTGGCAAACATCAAGTAAACCGCATATCCCGCCAGCCATCATGCCGATGGCTGGCGGCATCGCCTTTCTGCCACCTCGGCAGCGTTTGTCACCGGAGATCTCACACTCATGCAGTGGATCCAATCCCTCAAATTGATGCCGAAGCTGATGCTCACCTTCGGCATCGTCCTGCTCTTGATGCTGGTCCAGGGCATCGTCGCCTATCGCGGCCTTAATTCACTGGACAACGTCACCACCGATCTGGTTGAAAGGCGCATGACTGGCCTGCGCACCATCGGTGAGTTGTCCAGCAAGGTCGGCGAGTACCGCAACGCTTTCTATCAGGGCCTAGTCCGCGCCAGTGACGATGTGAAAGCCGATGCAAAAACCCGCGCCACCGAGCTGCGCGGACAGATCGACGAAACCATCGCCAGCTATTCCAAACAGATCGACACGCCGGAACGGCGCAAGCTGTTCGACACCTTTGTCACCGACTGGAACGCCACCAAAGCGTCCTACGACTCGGTGACCGAATTGCTGGATCTGGATCTGCCGGACGATGCCGTCGACACCTTCGTCAGCGATACGCGTCTCCTGCACCGTAAAACCACCGCCTCGCTGGGAGCACTGTCAAACGACTCGAATGCCAGTGCCCAGGCAGCCAGTGAGCAAGCCGCCGCCACCTATACGTCCTCGACGGCGATGACCATGGCCACCGTCGTGATCGGCATCGGTGCCGGCCTGCTGCTGGCGTGGCTGTTCGCCCGCTCGCTGGTCGGCTCGATGCGCAGTGCGGTGAACGCCGCCGATGAAATCGCCAACGGCAAACTCGACGGCATTATCGATACCCGGCGCGCAGACGAAGTCGGCGACCTGCTGCGTGCCATGCAGCGCATGCAACGCGACCTGCGCGAACGGATCGAACGTGATCAGATCATCGCCAATGAGAACCTGCGCATCCGCACCGCGCTGGACTATTCCTCGACCGGCGTCTATCTGACCAACCCGAAGCTGGAAATCGTCTATGCCAACCGTGCGGTGCAGGAAACCATGGACCGCTATGTGGAAGACCTTTCCCATGCGTTGCCGCACTACAACACCGCCACGCCGCTGATGGGCAAGCTCGTCACCGAGCTGGAACCCGGCGGTGAAATCAGCAGCAATGTCCTGGGCACACTCGACAAGACCGGTGTCATCAAACGCGACCTCACTTTCGGCAATGCCCATTTCGCCCAGACCGTCTCGGTCATCCGCGACAATGATGCGTCGCCGTGGGTCATGTCGTGGAGTGGCGTGACCGCACCACCGAAGCCATGGTGGAAAAGGAAGTGGCCAGCGTGATCGAAGCGGCGGCCGCCGGCGACCTGAGTGGCCGTATCGGCACCACCGACAAGGACGGCTTCTTCCTGCAGCTGGCCAGCCAGTTGAACAGCCTGCTCGATGCCAACGCCAGCAGCCTGGAGCAGATTTCCAGCTTGTTGTCGGGCCTGTCGCAAGGCGATCTGACTGTTCGCATGCATGGCGATTTCCAGGGTGTGTTCGCCACCATGCGTGACGACGCCAATGCCACCACCGAGCAGCTGTCAGGTATCGTCAGCCGCATCAAGCAGTCGTCGGCCTCGATCAACTCGGCGGCCACCGAGATTGCCAGCGGCAACAACGACCTGTCCCAGCGTACCGAGCAGCAGGCCGCCAATCTGGAAGAAACCGCCGCCTCGATGGAGGAACTGACCTCCACGGTACGCCAGAACGCCGAGTCGGCCCGTCAGGCCAACCAGTTGGCCATCGGTGCGGCATCGGTCGCCTCGCAAGGCGGTGAGGTGGTCGGCCAGGTGGTGACCACCATGAGCCAGATCGAGCAGTCCTCGAAGAAGATCGCCGAGATCCTCTCGGTCATCGACGGCATCGCGTTCCAGACCAATATCCTGGCCCTGAACGCGGCGGTGGAAGCTGCACGTGCCGGTGAGCAGGGTCGCGGCTTTGCGGTCGTGGCGTCGGAAGTGCGTACGCTGGCACAGCGTTCGGCCGCTGCGGCCAAGGAAATCAAGACGCTGATCGACGAATCGGTAAGCAAGGTTTCCGATGGTTCGGCTCTGGTGCGCAAGGCCGGCTCCACCATGGGCGAGATCGTGGCCTCGGTACAGCGCGTGACCGATATCATGGCCGAGATCTCCGCCGCTTCGCAGGAGCAGTCGGCCGGCATCGAGCAGGTCAACCAGACCGTCGTGCAGATGGATGAAACCACCCAGCAGAACGCTGCGCTGGTGGAAGAAGCCACCGCTGCGGCACGCTCGATGGAAGAACAGGCCGGCCACCTGGCCGACGTGGTGTCGGTGTTCCAGCTGGAGGAAAGCCAGCTGGAGACCCGCGCGCCGTCCACCATCGCCGCTGCCCAACCTGTGCCGCGCAAGCCGGCCCCTGCCCCGGAACCCACGCCACGGCGCCGCAGCGCCAGCCCCAGAACCGCAGTGGCCGAACTGGCCGACTCGGACTGGCAGGAGTTCTGATCCACCCAAAACCCCGGCAAACGCCGGGGTTTTGCTTTGATGACGCTCAACTTTTCCTTGACAGCGCCGATACACAGGTATCCCGCTTACGCCCTGCTGCCCACAACCTCCTGTCAATGAATATCTATCGTCTCTGGTCGAGTTACATCAGCAACATCTCCGTACGCGGCAAGCTGAACCTGCTCACCGTACTGATCGTACTGGGCGTCATTGCCCTGTCGGTGATCGCCGCACGCATGCAGTACGTGGACCTGTATGAAACACGCAAGGACACGCTGCGCACGCAGGTGGAGCTGAGCTACGGCGTGCTGGACCACTATGCCCAGCTCGCCGAGAACGGCAGCGTGCCACTGGCCGACGCGCAGGAGCAGGCCATCGCCGCAGTGCAGGCCATGCGCTCGGATGGCGACGTCAACTACTTCAACATCTATTCCACCGATTACACGGTCCTGATGCATCCTTTCCGCAAGGATCTGCTCGGCAAGCCGATGAAGGACTTCCGCAGCGAGGACGGGGTGGCCGTCTACTTCGAACAGGTGGAGGCGGCCAAACGCGGCGGTGGCTATGTCGGCTACACATGGGCCAAACCCGGTCACGAAGAGCCGGTGGAAAAACTCGCCTACGCCGGCATGTACAAGCCGTGGAACTGGATCGTTTCCAGCGGTGTGTACATGGACGATGTGCAGTCGCAGGCACTGAGGTTCACCGCGATCATGACCGTGGCGGGTGGTTTTCTGGTGCTGCTGGTCGTGGCGCTGAGCTGGATCATCGGCAACCGTATCGTGCTGCCCCTGCGCAACGCCACCGCTGTTGCCAACGCCATCGCCCAGGGCCGCATGGACAACACCATTGCCGCAGCCACCCGCGATGAGACTGGCCAGCTGCTAGACAGCATGCGGCGCATGCAGGACCAGTTGCGCGCGGTGATCGATGCCCAGAATGAAATGGCCCGCCAGCACGATGCCGGCGCCATCGGCCACCGCATCGACGCCAGTGCCTTCCCGGGCAGCTACGGGGTGATGGTCGCCGAGACCAACACGCTGGTCGCAAGCCATATCGACGTGAACATGCAGGTCATCGCCATCGCCCAGCGCTACGCCATTGGCGACCTGAGTCCGGACATGCCGCTGCTGCCGGGCCAGAAGCGTGTCATCACCGAAACCATGGCGACGATCAAGCAGAACCTGGCCGCCATCAATGGCGAGATCAAGCGCCTGGGTAGCGCGGCCGCCGCCGGCGACTTCAGCCAGCGTGGCGACGAAAGCCGCTTCGAACATGACTTCCGCGAAATGGTGGAAAGCCTCAACGCCATGATGCAGGTCAGCGACCACAATCTGACCCGGATATCGGATCTGCTGCGCGCCATCGCCCAGGGCGACCTGACCGTACGCATGGACGGCAAGTTCAATGGCGTGTTCGCCCGGATACGTGACGATGCCAATGCCACCGTCGACCAGCTCGCAGGCATTGTCGGCCGCATCCAGAACGCCGCGTCCAGCATCAACCTGGCCGCCTCGGAGATCGCCACCGGCAACCAGGACCTGTCGCAGCGCACCGAGCAGCAGGCCGCCAATCTGGAAGAAACCGCCGCTTCGATGGAGGAACTGACCTCCACGGTGCGCCAGAACGCCGAGCACGCCCGCCAGGCCAACCAGCTCGCCATCGGCGCCGCGTCGGTCGCCTCGCAGGGGGGCCAGGTGGTTCATCAGGTGGTGACCACGATGAGCGGGATCGAGACCTCCTCCAGGCGCATCGCCGACATCATCTCGGTGATCGACGGCATCGCCTTCCAGACCAACATCCTGGCGCTCAACGCCGCGGTGGAGGCGGCGCGGGCCGGCGAGCAGGGCCGCGGTTTCGCCGTGGTCGCCAGTGAAGTGCGCACCCTGGCACAACGCTCGGCCGGTGCCGCCAAGGAGATCAAGGGGCTGATCGATGATTCCGTCGAGAAGGTGTCCGAAGGCTCGACGCTGGTGCACCAGGCCGGCGCCACCATGGGCGAGATTGTCAGCAGCGTGCAGCGCGTGACCGACATCATGGCCGAGATCTCCGCCGCCTCGCAGGAACAGTCCGCCGGTATCGAGCAGGTCAACCAGACCGTGGTGCAGATGGATGAAACCACCCAGCAGAACGCCGCCCTGGTGGAGGAAGCCACCGCCGCCGCGCGCTCGATGGAGGAACAGGCGCTGCTGCTGGACGAGGCGGTGTCCGCATTCCGCTTGACGGCAGAGGCCGGCCCATCCGCGCGGATGAACGCCACCCACACCCTCGCACTGGCCAGCTGACGCCGGATCATGACGACACTTCACTCCCCCAGCGCCGGCCGGGATTTCGAGTTCGACGACCGGGATTTCCGTCGCGTGTGCGAACTGATCCACCAGCGGGCCGGCATCGCGCTGGCACCGGCAAAGCGCGACATGGTGTACGGCCGCCTGTCCCGCCGTCTGCGCGTATTGGGCCTGCGGGACTTCAAGGACTATCTGGACAAGCTCGAACAGGACGGTGGCGACGAGTGGCAGGCGTTCACCAACGCACTGACCACCAACCTCACCTCGTTCTTCCGCGAACCGCATCACTTCGAGCGTTTGCACGACGAGCTGCGCGAACGCGCCGCTCACGCACCCTTGAATATCTGGTCCTGTGCGGCGTCCACCGGTGAGGAACCCTATTCGATCGCCATCACCGCCTGCGAGGCGTTCGGCAGCCTGACGCCGCCGGTGCGCATCCTCGCAACGGATGTGGACACGCAGGTGCTGGCGACCGCCGCGCAGGGCGTGTATCCGATCGAGCGTATCGCCGCGCTGGAGCCTGCAGTGAAGAAGCGCTACTTCCAGCGGGGCACCGGTCCCCATGAAGCAAATGCCGGGTGGTGCCGGCGCTGCGCGCACTGATCGATTTCCGCCCCCTGAATCTGCTGACCCCGCGCTATGACGTGGGCGGACCGTTCGAGGCGCTGTTCTGTCGCAACGTGATGATCTATTTCGACAAGCCGACGCAGCGGGCGATCCTGTCGCGACTGGTGCCGCATCTTGCCGAAGATGGATTGCTGTACACCGGCCACTCGGAGAACTACCTGCACGCCGCGGATCTGATCCAGCCGTGCGGTCGCACCCTGTACCGGCGCGCGAAAGGAACCCGTGCATGAAGTCCAGCACCCGCCACGACGACGGCGTGATGCGCTACCGCGACAGTCGTTTCCAGACGATTGCCGCCAAACTGCTGCCTACCCAATACCTGGTGGTCGATGACGACACCGCACTGACGACGACGCTGGGTTCGTGCGTGGCCGCCTGCATCCGCGATCCCATTCTCGGTATTGGCGGCATGAACCACTTCCTGCTGCCCGACGGCACCGTAAGCGACGGAGCTCCTGCGCGCTACGGCAGCTATGCGATGGAACTGCTGATCAACGATCTGCTCAAGCGCGGCGCCAACCGCAAGCGGCTGGAAGCCAAGGTCTTCGGCGGCGCAACGTGCTCAAGGGATTCACCAGCAACCCGGTGGGCACCCGCAATGCCGAGTTCGTCCGCCAGTACCTGCTGGCCGAGAAGATTCCGGTCATCGCCGAGGATCTGTGCGGCATCCATCCGCGCAAGATCTGGTTCTTTCCCATCACCGGCCGGGTGGTGGTGCAACGTCTGCCACATGCCCATGATGATGCCGCCGCCGTTGCCGCAACCGAATCGGCCGTCCGCGCGCAGCTCTCGCGCACGCCGGTCAGTGGTGGCGTGGAGTTGTTCGAATGACGCTGCAGCCTCCCTGCCGCGTGTTGATCGTCGACGACTCGGCGCTGGTGCGCCAGCTCCTGTCGGAAATCCTCGCACGCGATCCTGGCATTGAAGTGGTCGGCACCGCCGCCGACCCGCTGCTCGCCCGCGAGAAGATCAAGCGCCTGAATCCGGACGTGTTGACCCTGGATGTGGAAATGCCGCGCATGGATGGACTGGCATTTCTGGAAAACCTGATGCGGCTGCATCCGCTGCCGGTGGTGATGGTTTCCTCGCTGACCGAGCGTGGTGCCGACACCACCCTGCAGGCGCTGGCGCTGGGTGCCGTGGATTTCATCGCCAAGCCCAAACTCGACGTCGCGCGCGGACTGGAAAGCTACGCGGACGAGCTGTGCGAAAAGGTAAGAGCGGCGGCGCGTTCGCGCGTGCGGGCAATCGGTGCGCACCCCGGAAACCGTCGCCTGTCCGCACAAAGCACTGTCCCGGCGCCCACCCGTTTTCGCACCACCGACCGGCTGATCGCAATCGGCGCCTCGGCCGGTGGAACCGAAGCGCTGCGGGTGGTGCTTGAAGGCATGCCTGCCGACGCACCGGCGATAGTGATAACACAGCATATTCCCGCCAGTTTCAGCAGGGCCTTCGCCGAACGCCTGGACCGGCATTCGGCCATGTCGGTGCGCGAAGCGACCGACGGCGAAGCCATCCTGCCGGGCCACGCCTATCTTCCACCGGGCGGACGGCATCTGCGCATCATCCGCGACGGTGCGCGCTGGCGCTGCCGGATCGATGATTCCGCTCCGGTCAACCGGCATAAACCGGCAGTCGATGTCCTGTTCCGCTCCGTCGCGCTGGCCGCAGGTGCCAATGCCATCGGCGCGATTCTTACGGGGATGGGCGACGATGGCGCGCGGGGGCTGCTGGAGCTGAAACAGGCCGGCGCACCCACACTTGTGCAGGATGAGGCCACCAGCGTTGTCTGGGGGATGCCCGGCAGCGCGGTACGTCTGGGCGCAGCGGAGGAGATGCTGCCGCTGGAGCAGATCGCCAGCCGGCTGGTCACGCTTTCCCAGTCCTGACAGTCCCCACCCTACGCCATGGCCGGCAACGCAGCAGCTCCACTCAACCTACGGAAGAACGCATGGCAGCAATGCGGGAAGTGACGCCTGCTTCAAACGCTCCATCCACGCCCACCGTGGATGCACGCCAGCTGGCACTGGCGCTGGACCACAGCGCCAATGCGATCCTGCTGTGTGACCGCAATGCCGTCATCCAGTACAGCAACGACGGTTTCTTCCGCATGTTCGGCTATACCCGCGAAGAGGCTTGCGGCCGCCAACCGCAGCATCTGCTGTTGGGCACACACACCGATGCGGAGACGATCCGCCAGCTGGGGGCACATCACCTTGCCGGAAAGCCGCATCGTGCCGATGTGCTGGGCTATCGCCGTGATGGCAGCCCGCTGTGGGTGTCGGTGGTCGCCACACCGGTACCGGCTGCCGATGGAACGGTCGATTGCTTCATCAATGTCCTGACCGACATCACCGCGGCCAAGACCCACGAAGTGCTGCAGAACAAAGTGCTCGATGCGCTGGTGCGCGAAGTCTCGCTGGCCGAGACGATGAGCCTGATCTGCCGCGAGATAGAACGTGTGGCACCCGATCTGCGTGCCTCGGTCAGCCAGATCGATGCAAACCACATGTTGCGGATCATCGCCGCACCCAGCCTCCCCACGGCGCTGGTCGACTATCTCAATGGGCAACCGGTCGGCGTCGGCGGCGGCATCTGCGGTGTCGCAGCGTGGCGCAACCGTCCGCTCATCGTCGCCGATATCGCCACCGATCCCCTGTGCGCCGCGCATGCCGGCGAACTGCTGTCCTCCGGTTTGCGCGCCTGTTGGGCCAACCCGATCCGTTCCAGCAGCGGGCAGGTGCTGGGCACGCTGGCTTTCCACTACCTTGAAGCGCGCGAGCCTGCTCCCTGGCACCGCGCGCTGGTCGAACTGAGCCTGCATCTGTGCGCGCTCGCGCTCGAACGCGAACACACCCGCGCGCGGGTACACCAGCTGGCGTTCTACGATGCGCTGACCGGCCTGCCCAACCGGATGATGTTCACCGCCCGCGCCGAGCAATTGCTCGCCAGTTGCGAACAGAACGGGCAACAGGTCGCAGCGCTGTTCATCGGTCTGGACCGGTTCAAGCGCATCAACGAAAGCCAGGGCCATTCCGCCGGCGATGGTCTGCTGCGGGACGTGGCCCAGCGCATGGCCGGCGTCGTCGGCACCTCCGCCCTGTTCGGCCGGCAGGTCGGTGATGAATTTCTGCTCCTGGTACCCGGCTGCAGTGCGGTGCAGACCGCGGCCATCTGCGAGCGCCTGCTCGGCGCCATCGCCGCGCCACTGAACGTGGGCCAGATCACCGTCAACGCCAGTGCCAGCATCGGCGTAGCGATGTATCCGGTGGATGGTCGCGACATCGACACCCTGCTCCGCCACGCCGATCTGGCGATGTATCGCGCCAAGGACGAGGGCGGCTCGGGCTTCCGTTTCTTCAGCCTGGACATGAACCGCGTCGCACAGGAACGGGTGGTGATGGAGGCCGCCCTGCGCGAGGCCCTGCGCGGTGACCAGCTCACGCTGCATTACCAGCCGCAACTGTGCAGCCGTACCCAGCAGCTCTCCGGCGTGGAAGCCCTGCTGCGCTGGGAACATCCGCATATGGGCAGTGTCTCGCCGGCCCGGTTCATTCCGATGGCCGAGGAATGCGGCTGATGGACGAGCTCAGCCTGTGGGTGCTGCGACAGGCCTGCGATGACCTGGGCCACTGGCGGCAACGTGGCGTACCGGTTCCACGGATCTCGGTGAACCTGTCGGCGAGCAATTTCGACAACGCCACGCTGCCGGACCAGCTGCGCGGGCTGCTGCAGGAATACCACCTGGGGGCGGGCGACCTGGTGCTGGAAATGACCGAAAGCGTGATGCTCTCGGCGCATGCGCGCGTCCTGCGCAACCTGGATGCGCTGCACGCATTGGGTTTCTGCCTGTCGCTGGACGATTTCGGTACCGGCTATTCCAGCCTCAGCCACCTGCACCGCCTGCCAATCAGCGAGCTCAAGCTCGATCGCAGCTTCGTGCAGGACATCGAACACAGTGAAACCGCCCGCTCGCTGATCGTGTCGATCCTGCGCATCGGCGAGAACCTGAACAAACTGGTGGTCGCCGAAGGGGTAGAAACCGAGTGCCAGCGCCAGTTCCTGGCCGCGCACGGTTGCGACCTGCTGCAGGGCTTCCTGTTCTCACCCGCCCTGCCGGCACCGGCACTGGAGTCGTGGCTGGAACACCACCGAGGCGCCCTGCCAGCGGCCTGATACCGCCTCTTTCGGCGCAGCCACAACAAAGGAAGCCCGGCGATCGCCGGGCTTTCTTCTGTTGCTCAACCGTCAGTGTCAGGAGGTGACGGTGTCGGCCACATCCTGGTATTCCTGGATCTGGTCGAAGTTCATGTAGCGGTAGATCGAATCGCCGGCACCGGCCAGCACACCGGCCGCTTCCATGTACTCCTCACGGGTCGGGATGCGACCCAGACGCGAGCAGATCGCGGCCAGCTCGGCCGAACCCAGGTACACGTTGGTGTTGCGACCCAGGCGGTTCGGGAAGTTGCGGGTCGAGGTCGACATCGCCGTGGAGCCTTCACGGATCTGCGCCTGGTTGCCCATGCACAGCGAGCAGCCCGGCATTTCCATGCGGGCACCGGCGGCGCCGAAGGTGCCGTAGTGGCCTTCCTTGGTCAGTTCGGCGGCATCCATCTTGGTCGGCGGAGCGATCCACAGACGGGTCGGGATGTCGCGCTTGCCTTCCAGCAGCTTGGCCGCGGCACGGAAGTGGCCGATGTTGGTCATGCACGAACCGATGAACACTTCGTCGATCTGCGCGCCGGCCACGTCCGACAGGGTCTTGGCATCGTCCGGATCGTTCGGGCAGCAGACGATCGGCTCGACGATTTCGGCCAGGTCGATCTCGATGACCGCGGCGTACTCGGCATCGGCATCGGCTTCCAGCAGCTGCGGGTCGGCCAGCCAGGCTTCCATCTTCTCGATGCGGCGCGCCAGGGTGCGGGCATCGGCATAGCCTTCGGCAATCATCCACTTCAGCAGGGTGATGTTGCTGGTCAGGTATTCGATGATCGGAGCCTTGTCCAGCTTGACCGCGCAACCGGCGGCCGAACGCTCGGCCGAGGCGTCAGCCAGCTCGAACGCCTGCTCGATCTTCAGGTCCGACAGGCCTTCGATTTCCAGGATGCGGCCGGAGAAGATGTTCTTCTTGCCCTGCTTGGCAACGGTCAGCAGGCCCTGCTTGATCGCGTACAGCGGGATGGCGTGGACCAGATCACGCAGGGTCACGCCCGGCTGCATCTTGCCCTTGAAGCGGACCAGCACCGACTCGGGCATATCCAGCGGCATCACACCGGTGGCGGCGGCGAACGCGACCAGGCCGGAACCGGCCGGGAACGAGATGCCGATCGGGAAACGGGTGTGCGAGTCGCCACCGGTGCCGACGGTGTCGGGCAGCAGCATGCGGTTCAACCACGAGTGGATGATGCCGTCGCCCGGACGCAGCGAGACGCCGCCACGGGTGGAGATGAACTCCGGCAGGGTGTGGTGGGTCTTCACGTCCACCGGCTTCGGATAGGCGGCGGTGTGGCAGAACGACTGCATCACCAGATCGGCCGAGAAGCCCAGGCAGGCCAGGTCCTTCAGTTCGTCACGGGTCATCGGGCCGGTGGTGTCCTGCGAGCCGACGGTGGTCATCTTCGGTTCGCAGTAGGCACCCGGACGCACGCCCTGGCCTTCCGGTAGACCGCAGGCGCGGCCGACCATCTTCTGCGCCAGGCTGAAGCCCTTGCCGGTATCGACCGGTGCGGTCGGCTGGCGGAACAGGTCGGTGACCGGCAGGCCCAGCGCTTCACGCGCCTTGGCGGTCAGGCCGCGGCCGATGATCAGCGGAATACGGCCACCGGCGCGCACTTCGTCAAACAGCACGTCGCTCTTGACCTGGAACTCGGCGATGACTTCGCCGTTCTTCAGCGCCTTGCCGTCGTACGGACGCAGCTCGACCACATCACCGTGGTTCATCTGCGACACGTCCAGCTCGATCGGCAGCGCGCCGGCGTCTTCCATGGTGTTGTAGAAGATCGGGGCGATCTTCGAACCCAGGCACACGCCGCCGAAGCGCTTGTTCGGGATGAAGGGGATGTCTTCACCGGTGAACCACAGCACCGAGTTGGTGGCGGACTTGCGGCTGGAACCGGTGCCGACCACGTCGCCGACGTAGGCGACCAGGTTGCCCTTTTCCTTCAGCGACAGGATTTCCTGGATCGGGCCGCGCTTGCCGTCTTCCTCGGGCACGAACGGCGCGTCGGGACGCTTGTTCTTCAGCATCGCCAGCGCGTGCAGCGGAATGTCCGGGCGGGTGGTGGCGTCCGGTGCCGGCGACAGGTCGTCGGTGTTGGTTTCGCCCGGCACCTTGAACACGGTGATGGTCAGGCTCTGCGGCACTTCCGGCTTGGAAGTGAACCACTCGGCATCGGCCCAGCTCTGCAGCACGGACTGGGCGTTGGCGTTGCCGGTCTTTGCCTTTTCCTGCACGTCATGGAACGCATCGAACACCAGCAGGGTGTGCTTGAGCGCATTGGCGGCAATGGCGCCGACTTCGGCATCGTCCAGCAGCTGGATCAGCGGCGCGACGTTGTAACCGCCAAGCATGGTGCCCAGCAGTTCGGTGGCGCGCGCACGGCTGATCAGCGCATTGGTCTCGGTGCCGAAGGCAACGGCGGCCAGGTACGAGGCCTTGACCTTGGCGGCATCATCGACGCCGGCCGGCACGCGGTGGGTGATCAGGTCCAGCAGGAACTCGGCCTCGCCGGCGGGCGGGTTCTTCAGCAGCTCGATGACGTCGGCCGTCTGCTGTGCGGTCAGCGGCAGCGGCGGGATGCCAAGCGCGGCGCGCTCGGCTACGTGGTGGCGGTAGGCTTCCAACATGACAACTCCCGGGGGTACGGTTTGAGAATGGATGGGATCAGGCTTGCGGCACGATCAGCTTCAAGCCCTTGAAGTAATCGCGGTAAAACGTGTCGTTCCAGGTGATCAGCCCGTCGCACTGCAACAGGGCATGGGCACCGACCATGAAATCGTCGATGCGGCGGGTATCGCCGCTGCGCTGCCGGTGGCGGCGGTGCATCTCGCCGGCGCGCAGCGCGGATTTGGCTTCCAGCGCGTTGAAATGGACGCCCATTTCCTCCAGCGCTTCCTGCACCTCGGCACCGCCACGCAACGAGGCGCAGATCTCGGCGAGGGTTGTCCCGCAGATGACCACCCGGCCACCGACCAGCGCCTGCCGCAGGCAGGCCTCCACCGCGTCGGCACGCGGGCCGTCGCTGAGCAGTTCGATCAGGACCGGGGAGTCGACGGCGATCATGCGCCGTCCGTCTCGTCGCGGACGGTGCGCACCGCCTGCTCGGCCGATTCAAATCCGTCCAGCGCGAACTTGCCACGCGCGCGGGAAATGGCGTCGTCCACGCTTTTGCGCAGGATGATGCGGCTGCCGTCCAGCTCGACCTTCAACTGGGTGCCCTTGGTCAGGCCCAGTGCATCGCGTACCGCCTTGGGCAGGGTGATCTGCCCGCGTTCAGCTACGGTGGCTTCCATGGGACCTCCAGCAAAGTATGCATGAATTATACATACCTTGACCGGCATACCCCAATCGACCCGCTACCGTCCCGGTCCGTTGCGGCCGGATGTCGCGCTGGGCGCCGTTACATGGCCGCAACATGGCCCTGCCTAGACTGCGGCGGCTGGCAGCGCCCACCCAATCCGGCTTCGGCCATACTCGGGTACGCATTCACATCACCGGGCGCCGGCCCGGAACGCCCGCGCGGCCCTGCCGCGGCAAGCCATCTGCATGCAACAAGGAGCAAGCCCTATGAACGACTCATTCTCCACCCGCAGCGAGCTGGAGGTTGGCGGTCAGCGTTACACCTACTGCAGCCTGCCCACGCTCGGCCGGAAGTTCGACATCTCCCACCTGCCCTATTCGATGAAGATCCTGCTGGAGAACCTGCTCAGGCACGAGGACGGCGGCCAGACCGTAGGGCCGGAGCACATCGAAGCGGTGGCGACATGGAAGCCGACGGCGGAACCGGACACCGAAATCGCCTTCATGCCAGCGCGTGTGGTGCTGCAGGACTTCACCGGCGTGCCATGCGTGGTCGACCTTGCCGCCATGCGCGATGCGGTGACCCGGCTGGGCGGCAACGCCGAGCAGATCAACCCGCTGATCCCCTCCGAGCTGGTCATCGACCATTCGGTGCAGGTGGACGTGTTCGGCCGTCCGGATGCGCTGGACCTCAACGGCAAGATCGAATTCGAGCGCAACCGCGAGCGCTACAGCTTCCTGCGCTGGGGTCAGAAGGCCTTCGAGAACTTCAAGGTGGTGCCCCCCAACACCGGCATCGTCCACCAGGTGAATCTGGAGAACCTGGCCCGCGTGGTGATGGAGCGCGAGATCGACGGCACCCGCTGGGCATTCCCGGACACCGTGTTCGGCACCGATTCGCACACCACCATGATCAACGGCATCGGCGTGCTGGGCTGGGGCGTGGGCGGCATCGAAGCCGAGGCGGCGATGCTCGGCCAGCCCTCGTCGATGCTGATCCCGCAGGTGGTGGGCTTCAAACTGACCGGCAAACTGCCCGAAGGCGCCACCGCCACCGACCTGGTGCTGACCGTTACCCAGATGCTGCGCAAGTTTGGCGTGGTCGGCAAGTTCGTCGAGTTCTACGGCGACGGCCTGCAGCACCTGCCGCTGGCCGATCGCGCCACCATCGCCAACATGGCGCCGGAGTACGGCGCCACCTGCGGCATTTTCCCGATCGATGCCGAATCGTTGAATTACCTGCGCCTGTCCGGCCGCAGCGAGGCACAGATCGCCCTGGTGGAGACCTACGCCAAAGCGCAGGGGCTGTGGCATGACGCCGGCAGCGCGCCTGCGCAGTACAGCGCCACCTTGGAACTGGACATGGCCGAGGTGAAGCCATCGCTGGCCGGGCCCAAGCGTCCGCAGGATCGCGTACTGCTGGAGGACGTGCACAGCAATTTCGCCGAAGCGCTCAAGGGCCTGATCGCCCACCGCAAACCCAGGGTCGGTTGCGCGGTGGAAGACTTCAAGGAGGAAGGCGGCGCCCAGCCGCAGGCCACCCACCTGGCTGCCAAACCCATCTCGAAGATCCGCATCAACGATGAGGACGCCGAGCTGTGCGACGGCTCGGTGGTGATCGCCGCGATCACCTCGTGCACCAACACCTCCAATCCGGCGGTGATGCTCGGTGCCGGGCTGCTGGCCCGCAATGCCGCGCGCCTGGGCCTGAAGGCCAAGCCATGGGTGAAGACCTCGCTCGGACCCGGCTCACGGGTGGTCACCGACTATCTTGAAAAGGCGGGCGTTCTGGCCGATCTGGAGAAACTCGGCTTCTACGTGGTCGGCTATGGCTGCACCACCTGCATCGGCAACTCCGGCCCACTGCCCGAAGCGGTATCCGTGGGCATCGGCCAGAACGAGCTGGTGGTGGCCTCGGTGCTGTCGGGCAACCGCAACTTTGAAGGCCGCGTGCATCCGGAAGTGAAGGCCAACTATCTGGCCTCGCCGCCGCTGGTGGTCGCCTATGCCATCGCCGGCACGGTCAACATCGACCTGACCACCCAGCCACTGGGCAAGGGCAGCGACGGCAAGGACGTGTACCTGCGCGACATCTGGCCCAGCAACAAGGAAATCGGCGACACCATCGCCGCCACCGTCGGCCCGGAGATGTTCAAGCAGAACTACGCCGACGTGTTCAAGGGCGACAGCCGCTGGGCGCAGATCGCCTCGCCGGAAGGCCAGGCCTATCAGTGGAATTCGGACTCCACCTATATCAAGAACCCGCCCTACTTCGATGGCATGACCATGCAGGTCGGCAACATCGCCGACATCCACGGCGCGCGCGTGCTGGGCCTGTTCGGCGATTCGATCACCACCGACCACATCTCCCCGGCCGGCAACATCAAGAAGGACTCGCCAGCCGGCCGCTTCCTGCAGTCGCGCGGCGTGCAGCCGGTGGACTTCAACAGCTACGGCAGCCGCCGCGGCAACGACGATGTGATGGTCCGCGGCACCTTCGCCAACATCCGCATCAAGAACCTGATGTTTGGCGGCGAGGAAGGCGGCAACACCCTGTATTACGCCCCGGGCAGCCAGAGCGGCGAGAAACTGGCGATCTACGATGCGGCGATGAAGTACAAAGCCGATGGCGTGCCGCTGGTGGTGCTGGCCGGCAAGGAATACGGCACCGGCTCCTCGCGCGACTGGGCGGCCAAGGGCACCAACCTGCTGGGTGTCAAGGCGGTGATCGCCGAGAGCTTCGAGCGCATCCACCGCTCCAACCTGGTCGGCATGGGCGTGCTGCCGCTGCAGTTCCGTGACGGCCAGAACGCACAGAGTCTGGGCCTGGATGGCTCGGAGGTGTTCGATGTGACCGGGCTGGACGACGGCAAGGCCAAGACCGCGACGGTCACCGCGACCAGGGCCGACGGCAGTACCAGCACGTTCACTGCCAACGTGCTGCTGTTGACGCCCAAGGAGGTGGAGTACTTCCGCAACGGCGGTCTGCTGCAATACGTGCTACGCCAGCTGGCCGCGAAGAAAGCGGCCTGATCTTGGCAGGAAGCGCCCTTGACCGGGCGCTTCCTGCCCAGGCGCTGATGAGGCCTGGGGCGACACGGTGCGGCCCGGCTTAAAGCTCCGGCTCACCTGCCCTCTTCCACGAAGCGCTATACACCTGCCAGCGGCCATCCTCATCGCGCCAGCCGCTGACCACCTCCTGCATTTCGCCGCGCTCGGGCAGGAACCGCCCGCTGCCACCGACCATCAGCACCGTGAAACGCACCGTGGCAGTGCGCATGTCGTCGCCCATCGCCACCGTGACCGGGCCGGTCTGCACCGTCACCCGGTGGTTCAGCAGCAGCTGTGCCTTGAGCAGCCGCTCCAGCCCTGCGCGGTCCAGACCCTCGTTGCCGACGAAGTCGGCCGAAACGGACGCCATGAAGTCCCCAGGCGCCCCCCGCTCCACCGCTTCCTGCATTGCGGCAACCGTCTGGCGCAGCCGCTGCTCGGGAGGCGCCGCCTTGCAGGCGGCCAGTAAAAGCAAAATCAAGACACAAAGCAGGTAATTCGGGGCCGTTCGGGCCATATCTCCCTTCGCCTTTTCCATTCTGGACGGTATGCTGCCGACAACGGCCCGTGTCGCTGACGGCCGGTCGATGTCCAACTAGACCACATCCATTTCCTGGAGGGGAAGATGAATCAGGAACGTCCCTGGCTGCAAAGTTACCCGGCTGGTGTACCGGCCGAGATCGACGTCAACGAGTTCCGCTCCGTTGCGGCAGTATTCGATACGTCTGTGGCCAAGTTCCGTGATCGCCCTGCCTACTCCAACTTCGGCAAGACGCTGACCTACGGCGAAACCGATGCGCTGGTCAGCCAGTTCGCGGCTATCTGCTGGGCGAGCTGCAGCTCAAGAAAGGTGATCGCGTCGCGGTGATGATGCCCAACTGCCTGCAGTATCCGATTGCCACTTTCGGCATCCTGCGCGCCGGTCTTACCGTGGTGAACGTCAATCCGCTCTACACCCCGCGCGAACTGAAGCACCAGCTGGTCGACGCCGGTGTGGTGGCGCTGGTGGTGGTGGACAATTTTGGCGACACCGTGCAGCAGGTGATCGCCGATACACCGGTCAAGCAGGTGATCACCACCGGGCTGGGCGACCTGCTCGGCTTCCCGAAGGGCGCGATAGTCAACTTCGTGCTGAAGTACGTGAAAAAGATGGTCCCGGATTACCGCCTGCACGGCGCGATCCGCTTCAAGGAGGCGCTGGCGCTGGGCAAACGCCACCGGCTGCCGGCCGTGGACATCGACCACGACGACATCGCATTCCTGCAGTACACCGGCGGCACCACGGGCGTGGCCAAGGGCGCCATGCTCACCCACCGCAATCTGGTGGCGAACATGCAGCAGGCCTCGGCATGGATCAGCGGCTCCGGCGTGGAGCCGGGCAAGGAAGTGATCATCACCGCGCTGCCCCTCTACCATATCTTCGCATTGACGGCGAACGGCCTGGTTTTCATGAAGATCGGCGCGCTGAACTACCTGATCACCAACCCGCGCGACATGAAGGGCTTCGTCAAAGAGCTCAAGAACAACCGCTTCACCGCCATCACCGGCGTCAACACGCTGTTCAACGGCCTGCTCAACACCCCCGGGTTTGACGAGGTCGACTTCTCCGGCCTCAAGGTCACGCTCGGCGGCGGCATGGCCGTGCAGCGTTCGGTCGCTGAACGCTGGAAGAAGACCACCGGGGTGACGCTGATCGAGGCCTACGGCCTGACCGAGACCTCGCCGGCCGCCTGTATCAACCCGCTGGATCTGAAGGAATACAACGGCTCGATCGGCCTGCCGATCCCCTCCACCGACGCCTGCGTGAAGAACGACGACGGCCAGCAGGTTCAGGTCGGCGAAGTGGGCGAACTGTGCATTCGCGGCCCGCAGGTGATGAAGGGCTACTGGCATCGCCAGGATGAAACCGACCAGGCCATCGATGCCGATGGCTGGCTGCATACCGGTGACATGGCTCGCATGGACGAGAAGGGCTTCTTCTATATCGTCGATCGCAAGAAGGACATGATCCTGGTCTCCGGCTTCAACGTGTATCCGAACGAGATCGAGGACGTGATCGCCATGATGCCCGGGGTGCTGGAGGTTGCTGCAGTCGGCGTGCCCAACGAGAAGTCCGGCGAAGCGGTGAAAGTGGTCATCGTCAAGAAGGATCCGAACCTGACCGAGGAACAGGTCAAGGAATTCGCCCGCGCCAACCTGACCGGCTACAAGCATCCGCGCATCGTCGAGTTCCGCAAGGAGCTGCCCAAGACCAACGTCGGCAAGATCCTGCGCCGCGAATTGCGGGATGCGCCAGCGAGCACCTGAACCAGGCGAAATCGAGCGAACAGGACAGGGCCTCTCCGGAAACGGAGGGGCCCTTCGCATTTACGGTTGTCAAAGCCCGTGTAGCATCGCCACGTGCCAGCGTTTCGCCCGCCGCCCACGTCCCCTTCAGCGGGCCTTTGCAAAGGACCAAGCCATGAGCCTGATCGAACTGCTGCCTGCAACCCCCTCCTACGCCACCGTCCGCACCCGCAGCGATGCCACCCGCAGCGTGCATTGGCTGCACATGCACGCCGATGCCGCACCGGGCGTACGCCCGTGTTTCCGCAAGCCCCTGATGACGGACATGCACGCCTTCCTGGACAGCATCAGCGCCAAGCAGCCGGGGGAGCCGCGCCGGCTGCAGCACCTGGTACTTGCTTCCGATGCCGATGCCTTCAACCTCGGCGGCGATCTGGATGTGTTCTCAGCCTTGATCCGGGCCCGTGATGCCGAGGGCCTGCTGCGCTACGCCCGCAGCTGCATCGATGGCGTCCACCGTTTCGACCGTGGCCTCAATGGCGACTTCCGCACCATCGCCCTGCTGCAGGGTGACGCGCTCGGTGGCGGGCTGGAGATGGCCCTGTCGTGCCACACCATCGTGGCCGAGGAAGGTGTCGGCATGGGCCTGCCGGAAGTGCTGTTCGGGCTGTTCCCGGGCATGGGCGCCTACAACTTCCTCAGCCGCCGGGTATCGCCGCAACTGGCCGAGCGCATCATTCTGGAAGGCCGCGTCTATACGGCCGAAGAGATGCACGCCATGGGCGTGGTCGACATCCTGGTACCGCGCGGACAAGGCGAGCAAGCGGTCAACGACCTGATCCGCCAGCAGCAGCGCATCCCCCATTCCTGTCTGGCAATGAATGCCGTGCGCGGCATTTCCCACGCGGTCAGCTACCAGGAATTGCTGGACATCACCAAGGTCTGGGTCGAGGCCGCGCTGGCACTGGACGAGAAGTCGCTGCGCACCATGGACCGCCTGGTCAAGGCACAGACCCGCCGCAGCGGGCAGACCGCACGCTGATCAGCCTGCGGTTTCATCACCCTGGGGGTGCGTGCGCCGTGCCGCGCGCGCATCCAATGCCTGCCGCCCCTCCAGCAGCGCCGCCTGGAGACGGGGCAGGCACTGTGCGCCTTCACTGCGCAACTGCCAGTCGGCCATCGCCATCAGCTCGCCGCCCAGCGCTGCCACCCGGGTCAGACCCAGATTGCCGGCCACGCCCTTCACCGCATGGGCCTGCTCGCGCATACGCTCCCAGTCACCTTGCTCGCTGGCTGCCCCCACCGCGTCGCTGCAGGTGACAAGATCGGTCATGCACTGGCGTATGAACTCGCGCTCGAAGCCTTCGCCCAGGCCCAGCGTCGCCAGCTCATCCAGCACATCCGGGTTCAACACGTCATCGCCGGTCACCGGCGCTTCGATGACGGTGCGGGTCGCCGGGCTGCGCGCGTCACCTTCACCTGCGATGATTGCCAGGGTTTCCAGCAGTTTGGCCGCTACCACCGGCTTGGCCATGAACGTGTGCGCACCAGCCTGCGTACAGCGCTGGATCGCATCCGGGGTCACATCGGCACTGAGGATCACGACCGGGGTGCGCGGTCCACCACCGGCCTGCATCACACGCAGCTGCCTGAGCATGTCCAGACCACTCATGCCGGGCATGTGCAGATCGACAATCACCACATCGAACTCACACTCGGCGAGCAGATCAAGGACCGCCTCGGCACCGTTGACGCACTGCACGCGATGACCGGCTTTCTGCAGCATGCGCTGCAGCACCATCCGGTTGGCCTCGTGGTCATCGGCCACCAGCACCTGCAGGCTGGGAACCCGTGCCCGATGGCGCCGGAACGGGTCGGAAAACGAGATGACATTGGGGAACGCCTCGGCGATGGCCTCCGGGCTATCCAACGCGACCGGCGCACGCGCGACGTCCCCGGCCTGCGCCGGGACAAGCGGCACTTCCACCCAGAAGCAGCTGCCGCCGCCCGGGTTGTCCTGGTAGCCGATCTCACCTCCCAACGTCTGCGTCAACCCCTTGGCGATGGCCGTTCCCAGCCCGGTCCCTTCATAGCGCCGGGCCAGGGACACGTCCGCCTGCTCGAACGGCTCGAACAGGCGCGGGCGCAATGACGGGGCCACGCCAATACCCGTATCCAGAACATCGAAACGGATCCGCAGTGCATGATCGCCCGCTGCCGCCCGCATCGACACCCGGATTTCAACCCTGCCGCTGTCGGTGAACTTCACCGCATTGCCAGCAAGATTGAGCAGGATCTGGCGCAGGTGCGCAGCGTCGCCGTGCAGGCCATCGGGTACGCCGGTTTCCACGAACACCCGGTAGTCCAGCTGCTTGGCACGCGCTTGAGGCTGGAGAATCAGGCCGATGGACTGGATCAGCTCGGCCAAAGAGAAATCGCGCGCGTCCACGCGCAGCTTGCCGGCCTCGATCGCCGAGATATCCAGCACCTCCTCCACCAGCGCCAGCAGGCTGCTGGCCGATGCCTGGATCGTGTTCAGACACTCGCGCTGCTCATCATCCAGCCGCGTGGTGGCCAGCAGTTCGGTCATGCCCGACAGGCCATTGAGCGGCGTGCGGAACTCATGGCTCATATTGGCCAGGAACCGGCTTTTGGCATCACTGGCGCGGCGTGCCTCCGCCATCGCCTCGGTCAGCTGCTTCAACAGACTGGCGAAATACAGCGGAATTGCCGCCAATCCCACCAGCAGACCAACGCCCAGACCCAGATTGCGCTGCCAGTAGTCGCTCAGCGTGAGCGTCACCCCGAAACTGAGTGTCGCCATGGCCACTGCAAGCCACAGATAGCGGTTGCCATAGCGCATACCGTTGCCAACAGTGACCCACATCACCACGACATAGATGGGGGCCATCGGTTCGCCGATCGCACTCATCGCGATGGACATCAGCGCATAGTCATCGACCATGCCGAGAATGCGGCGCAGATCCGAACGCGCCGGACGCCACAGCAACCAGCCCATCAGCACCAGCGACAGGCCCTGGGCGATCAGGATCAATGTCACCACCAGCCGCAGCTGCCCGGCTGGCAAGCCCCAGCTAGGGGATGACAACAGCACATAAGCCAGGATCAGCGCGATCAGCACGATCCGCACGAACGCCTGTGCGTGCTCGCTATCGGTGCGCTGCGAAAGCCGCCGCTTCAGCCCGGCGAACACCGCACGCATCTCAGGCTTCCGGTCTCGGGAACGCGGACGAATACTGCGCGCAGACCTGTTCCAGCTCTTCGCGCGCACGCAGCAACGCATCGACACAGCGCGGGCAGAACAGACGCCCACGCTGGGCGTACAGATACGCAAGAGTTGCATCCATCGTCCACGCCTCCTTGTATGGCCGCGGCGAGATCAGTGCATCGAACACGTCGGCCACCGCCACGATCCGCGCTTCCAGAGGAATCGCCTCACCGACCAGGCCATCAGGATAGCCGCTGCCATCAAAACGCTCGTGGTGACGCAGCGCGATCGTGGCTCCCAGCTGGATGAAGCGGCTGTTGCTGCCACTGAGCAGCTCGTAGCCGATGCGGGGATGACGTCGCATGACCGCCATTTCGGCCTCGTCCAACTTGCCGGCCTTGAGCAGGATGGCATCGGGAATGGCGATCTTGCCCATGTCATGCAACGGCGCCGCCATCTCGATGGCGCGTGCTTCTTCGGGCGGCAGCCCGAGCTGCTCGGCGATCAGCCCGGCAACATGCGACATCCGCTCCAGATAGGCGCTGGTACCGGCATCGCGATATTCGATGGCCCGAGCCAGCCGCGACAGGGTTTCGCGCTCGCGCTCTTCGACCTCGTTCATGCTGGCCAGCAACCGCTGCTCCAGCGACAGCGCCCGCTGCTTCACGCTCTGCCCTTGCTGGCGCAGCTGCAGGAGGTTGTGGCAACGCGCCCTCAGTTCACGGGGGCGGATCGGCTTGACCAGAAAATCGATAACCCCGGCCTCCAGCGCCGCCTGGCGCAGCGGCTCATCACCCACCACCGTAATCAAAACGATGGGTATATCGCGATTGTGCGGGAGCCGCCGCAAGCGCCGGGCGAACTCCAGGCCATCCAGCTCCGGCATGCGGTAGTCCAGCAGCAACAGGTCGGCCTCATGGGTGTCACACCAGGCCAGCGCTTTGAGCGGGTCTGCAAAATCATGCACCCGCAGTTCGGATGCGATGTCCTCAATCACATGCCGAAGCATGGTCCGCGCAGACGTCTGGTCATCGACGATGACGATATCCAAGCCCATGTGGTTGTAGTGTCCGGTGAAACTGCTGTGATCTGGAAGTTGAGCAGCCTCGCAAGCATCGCGGGCTACCTGCTGCATGTCACACGCCATTTTCGCGCTGCCCCTGTGCGGCCTGATCGCTGCAACATATTCGACCGGGCCCGCGCACTGTGCAACATGCCACATCACAGATACGCACCAGCGGCACGGCCAGCGGCTATCGCTGGCCGTCACACTAGACCATATCCATGGACAGGCGCCATGCCTGCCGCGGAATGCCTCAGTTTTCCGGGCGCATGTAGGGGAACAGCAACACGTCGCGGATGGAGCTGCGGCCGGTCAGCAGCATCACCAGTCGGTCGATACCGATCCCCAGGCCGCCGGTCGGCGCCATGCCGTACTCCAGCGCACGGATATAGTCCGAGTCGTAATGCATGGCCTCGTCGTCACCCCCCTCCTTCGCCTCCACCTGCGCCTGGAAACGCGCCGCCTGGTCCTCGGGATCGTTCAATTCGGAGAAGCCGTTGGCCAGCTCCTTGCCATTGATGAACAACTCGAAGCGGTCGGTATAGCCGGGGCGGGTGTCGCTGGCGCGGGCCAGCGGCGAGACTTCGATCGGATGATCGGTGATGAAGGTGGGTTGGACCAGGGTGTGCTCGACGGTCGCCTCGAAGATCTCCAGCAACAGCCGACCCCAGCCATATGACGGCTTGACCTTGAGCTTGAGGCGTTCGCAATGACGCAGCAGTGCCGCATGGTCGGTGCAATCGGCCAGGCTGATTTCCGGATTGTGGTGACGCACTGCCTCATCCATGCGCCAACGACGGAACGGCGCGCCCAGATCGATGCTCGCTCCGTCCCACTCCACGATGGTGGTGCCCAGCACCTGCTGAGCGACATCGCGGATCACCCCTTCGGTCAAGTCCATCACTTCGTTGTACGTGGCGTAGGCTCGTACAGCTCCATCATGGTGAATTCCGGGTTGTGGCGGGTGCTGACGCCTTCGTTGCGGAAGTTGCGGTTGATTTCGTACACGCGCTCCAGGCCACCAACGACCAGCCGCTTCAGGTACAGCTCCGGCGCCACACGCAGGTACAGGTCCAGATCCAGCGCGTTGTGATGGGTGGTGAACGGCTTGGCCGTGGCGCCGCCGGGGATGTAATGCATCATCGGCGTCTCGACTTCCAGGAAGTCGCGGCTGTCCAGCCAGGCACGCATCGCACGGATGATCTTGGAGCGCTTGATGAAGACCTCGCGCGACTCCGGGGTCACGATCAGGTCCACGTAGCGCTGACGGTAGCGCTGCTCCACGTCGGCCAGGCCATGCCACTTGTCCGGCAACGGACGCAGCGATTTTGTCAGCAGGCGGATGCTATTGGCCTTGACCGACAACTCGCCGGTCTTGGTACGGGTCAGGCCACCTTCCACGGCAATGATGTCGCCCACGTCCCAGCCCTTGAAGGCGGCGTAGGCATCGCCCAGCGCGGTGGACTGCAGGAACAACTGGATGCGGCCGCTCTCGTCCTGGATCTGGGCAAAGCTGGCCTTGCCCATCACCCGCTTGGCCATCAGGCGACCGGCCATCTTCACCGTGCGACCGGAGGCTTCCAGCGCCTCGGAGGTCCAGGTCTCGGCGTCGGCAAACTCGGCCTGCAGCGCGCCGGCGAAATCCTCGCGGCGGAAATCATTCGGGTACGCGATGCCCTGCCCGCGCAGCGCCTTGAGTTTCGCGCGACGCTCGGCGATGAGGCTGTTCTCGTCGACGGGAGGCTGCGGCGTTACCGGAGTCTGTTCGTTCATGGCTTTGGTATTCACTTGGGGGAGAGAACAAAGTGCGACGACCAGAGGGTGTCGCCGCACTGTACAGCGATGGAGGGCCCATGCCGGGCCACTCCGGATTACGCGTCGTTGCGTTTGGCGCCCGCTTCCAGGCCGGACTTCAGACTGGCCTCGATGAACTCATCCAGGTCGCCATCCAGCACCTTCTGGGTGTCGGTCCGCTCGATACCGGTACGCAGATCCTTGATACGGCTCTGGTCGAGCACGTAATTGCGGATCTGGCTGCCCCAGCCAATGTCGGACTTGGTCGCTTCCAGTGCGTCACGCTCGCTGTTGCGCTTCTGCACTTCCAGCTCATAGAGCTTGGCGGCCAGCATCTTCATCGCGGTGTCGCGGTTCTGGTGCTGGCTGCGACCGGTCTGGCAGGCGACCACCGTATTGGTCGGGATGTGGGTGATACGCACCGCCGACTCGGTCTTGTTGACGTGCTGGCCACCCGCGCCGGAAGAGCGATACACGTCGGTACGCAGATCGGCGGGGTTGATGTCGATTTCGATGTTGTCATCGACTTCGGGCGACACGAACACCGAGGTGAAACTGGTGTGCCGGCGGTTGTCCGAATCGAACGGCGACTTGCGCACCAGCCGGTGCACGCCGATCTCGGTCTTCAACCAGCCGTAGGCGAACTCGCCTTCGACCCGGAACGTGGCCGATTTGATGCCAGCCACGTCGCCGCCGGACACTTCCATCAGCTCGGTCTTCCAACCGCGCGACTCGCACCAGCGCAGGTACATGCGCAGCATGATTTCCGCCCAGTCCTGGGCTTCGGTACCGCCCGCGCCCGCCTGGATGTCGACGAACGCGTTGCAGCTGTCCATCTGCCCGGAGAACATGCGCTGGAACTCCAGCTTCTCGATGTGGGCCTGATGCTTGTCCAGGTCAGCGACCACCGACAGCGCGGTGTCCTCGTCCTGCTCGCTTTCCGCAAGCTCCAGCAACTCGGTGGCATCGGTCATGCCATCGAGCACCGCGGCGATGCCGCTGACGGTCTTGTCCAGCATCGAACGCTCCCGGCCCAGGGTCTGGGCGTACTCGGGATTGTTCCAGATGTCGGGGTTTTCCAGTTCGCGGGTTACTTCTTCAAGACGCTCTTTCTTGACGTCGTAGTCAAAGATACCCCCTGAGCGAGACCACGCGATCGGTCAGATCGGTGATTCGCTGGCGGATGGGATTCAGTTCGATCATGGGTCGGTCTATCAAACAGGCAGACAAGGCGGGAATTCTACCATCGGCGGGGCCTCGCCAGCGCCGGACACGCCCGCCGTTTCACGCGGTGCGTGGATCCGGCACGCGGTGCCGTTAGAATTCATGAATGGACCCGCCAACGGCGGGAAACGGACACCGCCTGCATGATCAAGGACTCCAGCTTGAAAACCCGCCCCACCCGTATTTTTGCCGCCATCGCCCTGACGCTGGCTCTGGCCGCATGTCAAAAACTCGGTATCGGCGCCGCTGCCGACAGCGCCCCCACCCTGGCGGTAGGCGATGCGACCTCCGGTGAAATCACTTCCTCCAGCCGTTTGAATTACAACGACGGCAGCCGGCACCAGGGCTACAGGATGACCCTGAAAAACGGTGAGGCGGTAGCGCTGGAACTGGGCGGCGCACTCAATGGCCAGCTGGCGGTGTTCGACGGGCAGAACATGATCGCCAGCGCCTCCGCCAGCTACGAAGGTGAAGGTGACGACTCCGCCGGCGCGGTCGGCCTGGCCTTCCGCGCGCCCAAGGACGGCACCTATCTGATCGCCGTCAACAGTGCCAGTTCCAGCAGCTTCGGTCCGTTCAAGCTCAAGACCGCCACGGTCGTGCCCTATGACGGCAAACCGCTGGGCGCCGACAGCCGCATCACCGACTGGCTGGTCGGCACCGACAAGCAGGAATACAAACTCACGGTTGCCAAGGCCGGGCTGTACACCGTCACCATGGAGTCCAGCGCGTTCGACTCCTATCTGCGTCTGAACGGCCGCAATGTGGAAGTGGAGGATGACGACAACGGCGGCCAGCTCAATGCCCGCATCCGCGCCTATCTGGAGCCGGGCGACTACACCATCGCCGCCTCCTCGCTGAACGGAAGCACCGGCTCGTTCAAGCTCGGCGTGGCGATGACGGCCACCGACCAGGGCCTGATCACACGTGACGGCACCGCGCTGACTGTCGGCCAGACCGCGCAGTCGATGATGGATTCGCGCGGCCGCCGCACCTTCATTCTGAATCTGGACAGCGCCAGGCACATCCAGTTCGATGCGATCGCCGATGGCTTCGACTCGGTACTGCATGTCACCGGCCCGGGCGTGGACGCCGAGGACGACGACGGCGGCAACGGCACCAATGCCCGTCTGTCGCTGCCGCTGGGCCCGGGTCGCTACACCGTCGCGGTCACCGGCTTCGGCAACCAGCAAGGTGTTTTCGAACTGGAAACCACCGACTTGGGGTCTGATGTGACCACTCCGGCCAACAGCAACCGCAAGGATGCCGCCACCGAGGCTGCAGCAGCCGCCGCTGATGCTGCTGCCGCAGTAGAAGTGGACTGAGGATTCAATGACCCGCCGGCGCTGCTGCCGGCTGGTGGTCGCCGCCCCACGTCAAAAATTTCCGGCGCCGCCAGGGCTCCTGGGCGATGCCGCTGGAACACCGCCGTTTCCCCAACGTTCTCCATAAGGAAGTCCAAGTGAAGCGATTTGCAGCAGGATTGCTGTCTCTGGCCATTGCCACCGCCATGAGCTCCCCCGTCCACGCGGCCCCCTCCGCCCGTCCGCTCGCCAGCAAGGGCGATGTGTCTGGCGAGATCACTTCCACCAGTCCGATCAACTACAGCGATGGCACCCGCAGCCAGCTGTTTTCGCTGCAGCTGGGCGCCGGCCAAGCGGTTTCGCTGAAGCTGCAGGGCGCTCTCAACGGTGCACTGTCGGTGTTCCACCGTGATGTGCTGGTGGCGCGCTCCGAATCCGACGACCGCGGCAATGCAGCGCTGAGCGTGCGCGCCGACAAGGCCGGCCCCTATCTGGTGGCCGTCAGTGGCGCCGACTCGCGCGCGTTCGGTCCCTTCCAGCTATCGGCCAAACCGATCGTAGCCTATGACGGCAAGCCGTTGACCGCCGGCCGTCGCATCACCGACTGGCTGGAGAACGGCAGCAAGACCTACACCCTGGAAGTCGACCAGGCCGGGCTGTACACCCTGGACCTGGAATCCAGCGAGTTCGACAGCCGCATGGAACTGAGTGGCAATGGCGTCAACCTGGAAGATGACGACGGCGGCAACCAGCTCAACTCCCGCCTGGTGGCCCCCCTGCAGCCGGGCCGCTACACGGTGACCGCCAGCGGCTTCTCGCAGGCCTCCGGCGCGCTCTATCTGGGTGTGGAACGGGCCGACTTCCCCGAAGGGCTGGTATTCGCCGACGGCTCGGCGTTGCCGGTCGACGGCATGGCCAGCGGTTTCGTCAGTGCCGACGAAACCCGCAGCTTCACTTTCAACCTTGCCGATCGCCGCCGCGTGCAATTCGATGCCAGCAGCCGCGAGCTGGACACCGTGCTGACCGTGCAGGGGGGCGACATCACCCTGAGCGACGATGACGGCGGCGGCGGCGTGAACTCGCGCCTGTCGCAGGTGCTGGATCCGGGCGAGTACACCGTCTCGGTGCGCTCGGTGAACGGTCGCGGCGGCATTTTCCAGCTTGCCTCTTCCACCGCGCCGGCACCGGACGGTCCGATCCGTCCCCAGCTGGCGATCGGCCGCGAAACCCAGGGGCAGCTGCGTCCGGGCAACCGCGACCTGTACACACTGGAAATTCCGCGCAAGGGCACGTACGTGATCAGCATGACCGGCACTTCAGGCCTGGATGGCCTGATCACCCTGATGCGCGACGGCGAGGAGGTCGCGCAGCAGGATGACAGCGACACCAGTCTTGATCCGTCACTGGAGATCGAGCTGGATGCTGGCCGCTATGTACTGCTGGCCCACAGCTTCGACTCCCGCGCCAGCGGCGGATACCGGCTGCTGGTACGGCGCAAGTAACGCGGCCGGGCGGTTCACACAGAAGCCGGCGCAATGCCGGCTTCTTTTCCGCTCCTGCCGGGACGCACGGCACTCATGCCGGCTGGGCGTGCTCGACCATCAACTGGATGGCCTGACCCCCACGGTAGTCATCACTTGCCAGGCGATAGGCGACATGCAGATGCTGGCTTGGCGCATTGCCGGCCCAACCGCCGAACTGGATCGCGTTCAGACGTACCGGGCTACCCGGCTGGCGCAGTACCAGCTTCAGATGGCGCTCCTTCAGCACGCGCCACTCCAGCACCTCGAACACACCATCAAACAAGGGCTCAGGAAAGCCCTGCCCCCAGGGACCCGCCAGTCGCAGCGCTTCGGCATGGGCGAAATCCAGCTCCGCGGTTGACAGCTCGCCATCACTGAGCAGCTGCTGTTGCAGCAAGGCCGGGTCCAGCGTGGTTTGCACCTGCTGCGCGAAGGCGCGCTTGAAGGGCTCCAGATGGGCCAGCGGCAAACTCAATCCTGCCGCCATGGCGTGGCCGCCAAACTTGTCCATCAAGCCGGGATGACGGGCATTGATCGCTGCCAGCGCATCGCGGATATGGAAGCCGCTGATCGAGCGCGCCGATCCCCGCAGGGCATCGCTCCCCGGTTCGGCCGGCGCAAAAGCGATCACCGGCCGGTGCAGCCGGTCTTTCATCTTCGAGGCGACCAGCCCCACCACGCCCGGATGCCACTCGGCATCGAACAGGCACGCCGCAACCGGCCGCTGACCATCGTCCGCGAGCAGGGCCCTGGACACTGCACGCTCGGCATCGTCGGTCATCAACTGCTGCACCGCGCGCCGCTCGGCATTGATCTCTTCCAGCATCGCGGCGATCTGTCGCGCCTGCGCCGGGTCTTCGGTGAGCAACAGCTCGATGCCAAGTGCCATGTCTTCCAGACGGCCGGCCGCATTCAGGCGCGGCCCCAGGGCGTAGCCGATGTCGCTGGCGGTCAGCCGCCGCGGATCCCGGCCACTGGCGTCGATCAGTGCACGCAGGCCGACACTTCCCTTGCCGGCGCGCAGCGACGCAGGCCAGCGGCAACCAGGGCACGATTGTTGTCATCGAGCACCACCAGGTCCGCGACGGTACCCACCGCGACCAGATCCAGCAAGGTCAACAGATCCGGTTCGGGCTGGGCCTTGAACGCACCGGCCTCGCGCAGATGCCGCCGCAGCGCCATCAACACATAGAAAATCACGCCCACCCCCGCCAATGCCTTGCTCGGGAATGCATCACCGTCCACGTTCGGATCGACGATGGCATCGGCAGGCGGCAGCTGCTCGCCCGGCAGATGGTGGTCAGTGACCAGCACCTGCCAGCCCAGCGCCTTGGCCGCACGGACACCCGCATGACAGGCGATACCGTGATCGACGGTCACCAGCAGATCTGGCTTGAGCGCGACGAGCTCCTCAACCAGCGATGGCGACAACCCGTAACCGTGCAGCATGCGATTGGGCACGGCGTGCACCACGTCGCGCGCACCGAGCATGCGCAACCCGCGCACACCGACCGCACAGGCAGTCGCGCCGTCACAATCAAAATCGCCGACAACCAGAATGCGCCTGTCGCCACTGATGGCGGCAGCCAGCAACTCGACCGCCTTGTGCATGCCGCCCAGCAGGTCCGGCGCGTGCAGCTGGGCCAGACGCGGCTGCGCCTGCTCGGCAGACAGTGCGCCACGCGCGGAATAGAGCCGCTGCAACAGCGGCAGAGTGCCGTCACCCCAGTGCCCGGCCTGGGCCGGATCACGCCGGACGATCTTCAACACATCACTCATCGGCCAGCGTCGCGACCGGCCTCTTCCAGAAGTGCCAGCGCTGTCCTCGTGTCAGGCGATAGCGGACGCCATCCTCAAAGTCCAGCAGCAGCTCGCCCAGCTCACCGCGCTTCATCGCATCCAGCAAGGGAGTGATCGCATCACGGACCAGCTGCTCCAGGGAGCGCAGCTGGCGCAGATCCACCAAGGCATCCACCGCCTGCTCGCCGCCAAGCCGCACCCCGGCGGCTTGGCCAGCCCCTGCAACAACGCGTCGCGACTGCGCACCTGCGCGTGCGACGTACGCACCGAATCGGGCAATCGCCCCGGGCCCCAGAACCACAGCGAGTTGACCGCCCGTTTGCCCTGCGCGATCCGCGCTTCATTCCACGGATGCTGGTGCAGCACCACCTGCGCTTCGGTCAGCAAGGCACGCCAGCGCCGGCCAAGATCGCCGTCGGGCAGGTGCGCGAACAGATCATCCCCCAGCACCGCCTCGGGGGCGGCGAATGCGGGCAATGGCGTGTCCTCGGGCAGACGCAGATACCAGCGTGACGCCGACGGCGCATCCAGCTGGAAACCGAATCCGGCAAACAACGGCTGCAGCGCGGGCAGCAAAGCATCCACGTCGCCTTGTTCCAGTCGCAGCGTCTCGGCCACCGCCATCATCCGCGCGCCGTGCATATCCGGCACGACATTGGCCGGATCGGCGCGCAACCAGAAACCACCGGCAGCATCGCCCGCATCGACCTCCCGGGTCAGCGCCGCTGCCGACCACTCCACCGGGATTGCACTGAAATGCCGGCGCAGTTGTGCCAGCTCACCGGCCGCGCCGGGCGAACGCTCGGCACGGCCCAATGCCGCAGCCACCTGTGCCGGCAGCGTACCGGCCGGGAAACGGCTGCGCGCAGGCAGCAGCAACGTGGCTTTGGCCATCGTCAGTCGAGGTATTCGACGTTGACGATTTCGTACTCGCGCTGACCTGCCGGCGCGTCGATGACGATCGAATCGCCTTCGTTCTTGCCGATCATTGCCCGCGCCACCGGCGAGGAAATGGCGATCAGACCCCGTTTGATGTCCGCCTCCAGGTCGCCCACGATCTGGTAACGCTTCTCCTCGTCGGTTTCCACGTCAGCCAGCGTCACCGTCGCCCCGAACACCACCTTGGAGCCCGCATTGAGCTTGGTGATGTCGATGACTTCGGCGTGCGACAGCTCACCTTCCAGCAGCTTGATGCGGCCTTCGATGAAGCTCTGTTCCTCGCGCGCGGCGTGATACTCGGCATTCTCCTTCAGGTCGCCGTGCTCACGGGCTTCGGCAATGGCGGCGATGACCTTGGGGCGCTTCTCCGACTTGAGATGATCGAGCTCATCGCGAAGACGCTGCGCGCCTTTCAGGGTGATCGGGGCTCTCATGCTTCCAACTCCTTGTGCAGTTCCTGCAGCGACCACACCGGGCCGGTACCGCGGAATTCCAGTGATTGCACCAGCGCCTTGGCACCGGCAACCGTCGTCGAATACGTGACACGATGCTGCAGCGCCTCGCGACGGATCGAGAACGAGTCGGTGATCGCCGCGCGGCCTTCGGTGGTGTTGACGATATAGACGATCTCGCCGTTCTTGATGCTGTCCACGATGTGCGGACGGCCTTCCACCACCTTGTTGACCACCTCGCAGGTATAGCCCTGCTGCTGCAGCCATGCCGCGGTACCGCGGGTGGCGACCAGCGTGTAGCCACGCTCGACCAGGCCCTGCACCGCCGGCATCACGCGCGGCTTGTCGGCATCCCGTACCGAGATGAACACCTTGCCGACCGGCGGGGTCTTGATGCTGCCCGCTTCCTGCGCACGCGCGAAGGCGGCGCTGAAGCTGCGGCCGACACCCATGACTTCACCGGTCGAGCGCATTTCCGGCCCGAGGATCGGATCCACGCCCTGGAACTTGGCAAACGGGAAAATGGCTTCCTTGACCGAATAGTAGTCCGGCACGATTTCCTTGATCGCGCCCTGCTCGACCAGCGTCTTGCCGGCCATGCAGCGGGCGGCGATCTTGGCCAGCGGCATGCCGGTGGCCTTGGACACGAATGGCACGGTGCGCGAGGCACGCGGATTGACCTCCAGCAGGTAGATCACATCGTTGCCGTCGGCGTCGGTCTGGATCGCAAACTGGGTGTTCATCAGGCCCACGACCTTCAGCGCCTTGGCCAGCTCGGTGACCTGGCGACGCAGTTCGGCCTGGGTTTGCGCCGACAGCGAGTACGGCGGCAGCGAGCAGGACGAGTCACCGGAGTGCACGCCCGCTTCTTCGATGTGCTCCATCACGCCGCCGATCAGGACGTTGCCGCCCCTGTCGCAGATGATGTCCACATCGGCTTCCACCGCCGCATCAAGGAAGTGGTCCAGCAACACGGGCGAGTCATTGGAGACCTTCACCGCGTCGCGGACATAGCGCGCCAGGTCCGATTCGCCATAGACGATTTCCATCGCCCGGCCGCCCAGCACGTAGCTGGGACGCACCACCAGCGGATAGCCGATCTCGCGCGCCAGCACCAGCGCATCTTCTGCATTGCGGGCAATGCGGTTCGGCGGCTGCTTCAGCCCCAGCTTGTCGACCAGCTGCTGGAAGCGCTCACGGTCTTCGGCCAGATCGATGGAATCCGGCGAGGTGCCGATCACCGGCACGCCATTGGCTTCCAGCGCACGCGCCAGCTTCAGCGGGGTCTGCCCGCCGTACTGCACGATCACGCCCTTGGGCTGTTCCAGCTCGACGATTTCCAGCACGTCTTCCAGCGTCAGCGGCTCGAAGTACAGACGGTCGGAGGTGTCGTAGTCGGTGGAGACGGTTTCCGGGTTGCAGTTGACCATGATGGTTTCATAACCGTCCTCGCGCAGGGCGAGTGCGGCATGCACGCAGCAGTAGTCGAACTCGATGCCCTGGCCGATACGGTTCGGACCACCGCCCAGGATCATGATCTTGTCGCGGTTGCTCGGCGCCGCTTCGCACTCGTCCTCATAGGTCGAATACAGGTACGCGGTGCTGGTGGCGAACTCGGCCGCACAGGAGTCCACGCGCTTGTACACCGGGCGCACCTTGTGGGCACGGCGCAGCGCACGGATCGCCGCCTCGTTGGTACCGGTCAGCTCGGCCAGACGCGCATCGGAGAAACCGGCGCGCTTGAGCTTGCGCAGACGCGCAGCGTCGAGCGCATCGATACCTTCGGCATGCACCTGCTTTTCGTCGGCGATGATCTCCTCGATCTGGTCCAGGAACCAGGGATCGATATAGGACAACGCGAACACTTCTTCGACGCTGAAGCCGGCACGGAACGCGTCGCCGACAAAGAACAGGCGTTCCGGGCCCGGAGCCTTGAGCTCACGCTTGAGCGTGGTGATGTCCTCTGCGTTGCCCAGATCCAGGCCGGTCGGGTCCAGGCCGATCTTGCCGGTTTCCAGGCCGCGCAGGGCCTTCTGCAGCGATTCCTTGAAGGTGCGGCCCATCGCCATCACCTCGCCCACCGACTTCATCTGGGTGGTCAGGCGCGCGTCGGCGGCCGGGAACTTTTCAAACGCAAAACGCGGAATCTTGGTGACGACATAGTCGATGGATGGCTCGAACGAGGCCGGGGTCAGGCCGCCGGTGATCTCGTTCTTCAATTCATCCAGGGTGTAACCCACCGCCAGCTTGGCCGCGACCTTGGCGATCGGGAAGCCGGTGGCCTTGGAAGCCAGTGCCGAGGAGCGCGACACGCGCGGGTTCATCTCGATCACCACCACGCGGCCGGTAGTCGGGCTGATGCCGAACTGCACGTTGGAGCCGCCGGTATCCACGCCGATCTTGCGCAGCACCGCGATGGAGGCATCGCGCAGGCGCTGGTATTCCTTGTCGGTCAGGGTCTGTGCCGGGGCCACGGTGATCGAGTCACCGGTGTGCACGCCCATCGGATCGAGGTTCTCGATCGAGCAGACGATGATGCAGTTGTCGGCGGTGTCGCGCACCACCTCCATCTCGAATTCCTTCCAGCCCAGCACCGACTCTTCCACCAGCACTTCACTGGTCGGCGACAGCTCCAGACCCCGGCCGACGATCTCGATCAGCTCTTCGCGGTTGTAGGCGATACCGCCACCGCTGCCGCCCAGGGTGAAGGACGGGCGGATGATGGTCGGATAGCCGACCGTGGCCTGGATCTCCAGCGCCTCCTCCAGCGTGTGGGCGACCGCGGCCTTCGGGCATTCCAGTCCGATCTCGCCCATCGCCACGCGGAACAGTTCGCGGTCCTCGGCCATGCGGATGGCTTCGCGCTTGGCGCCGATCAGCTCGACGTTGTACTTCTCCAGCACGCCGTGGTCGGCCAAATCCAGCGCGCAGTTCAGCGCGGTCTGTCCGCCCATGGTCGGCAGCAGCGCATCGGGGCGCTCCTTCTCGATGATCTTCTCGACGGTCTGCCAGTTGATCGGCTCGATGTAGACGGCGTCAGCCATCTCCGGGTCGGTCATGATCGTGGCCGGGTTCGAGTTGACCAGCACCACGCGGTAGCCCTCGTCGCGCAGCGCCTTGCACGCCTGCGCGCCGGAGTAGTCGAACTCGCAGGCCTGGCCGATGACGATCGGGCCGCGCCGATGATCAGGATGGTTTTTAGGTCGGTGCGCTTTGGCATTTCAGTACTCGAATTGGGGGCTGCGTGTGACCGCAGTGAGTGAACGTGTGCGCTGGATTGCCGCGTCTGCCGTTACGGCATTGCCGGAACGGCGGACCGGTCCGGCAATGCGATTACTTGGCCTCACCCATCAGGGTGATGAAACGGTCGAACAGCGGGGCGACGTCCTGCGGACCTGGCGAGGCTTCCGGGTGGCCCTGGAAGGAGAACGCCGGCGCATCGGTCAATGCGATGCCCTGGATGGTCTGGTCGAACAGCGAGCGGTGGGTGACACGGACATTGGCCGGCAGCACGCTCTCATCGATGGCAAAGCCGTGGTTCTGCGAGGTGATCATCACCCTGCCGCTGTCCAGATCCTGCACCGGATGGTTCGCGCCGTGGTGGCCGTGGCCCATCTTCATGGTCTTGGCACCACAGGCCAGACCCAGCAGCTGGTGGCCCAGGCAGATGCCGAACGTCGGAACCTTCCTGGCCACGAACTCCTTGATCGCCGCGATGGCGTAATCGCACGGTTCGGGGTCACCCGGGCCGTTGGACAGGAAAACGCCGTCCGGCTCCATCGCCAGCACGTCGGCCGCAGGCGTCTGCGCCGGCACCACGGTGAGCTCGCAGCCACGCTCGGCCAGCATGCGCAGGATGTTGGCCTTCACGCCGAAGTCGTATGCCACCACCTTGAACTTCGGTGCCACGCGCTGGAATTCATTGCGGTCCAGATCCAGCTGACCTTCGCTCCAGCTGTACGGCGTGTCGGTGGACACCACCTTGGCCAGATCCATTCCCTTCAGGCCCGGGAACTTGCGGGCGGCTTCCAGCGCCTTCTCCACATCGATATCACCGGCCATCAGCGCGCCATTCTGTGCTCCCCGCTCACGCAGGATGCGGGTCAGCTTGCGGGTATCAATCCCGGCGATGGCGACCACACCGCGCTGGAGCAGCCAGTCCTGCAGCGACACCTGGCTGCGCCAGCTGCTCGGACGACGTGGCACATCGCGCACGATCAGACCGGCGGCCCAGACCTTGCTGGCCTCGTCGTCCTGGTCGTTCATGCCGGTGTTGCCGATATGCGGATATGTCAGGGTGACCATCTGCCGTGCATAGGACGGATCGGTCAGCATTTCCTGATAACCGGTCATGGCGGTATTGAACACCACCTCACCCACGGACAGGCCGGGCGCGCCTACGGATTCGCCCTCGAATACGGTGCCGTCTTCGAGCACGAGAATTGCGGCTTGGGTCACGGGAATCTCACTTTGGCTACCGAGGGGGACTCCGAAGCCACGCCTGCGTCCACGGCAAAAACCGGTTGCAAAAAAGCGCGGACGGCGGTCTGGAACCGGTCCGGCTGACGTGTTTCGGCGAGCGGGAATTGTAAAGGCAAGGGCCCCAAGCACCAGTCTCCCGCCGGTGCCGTGTCATGTTTGATTGACCCTGGACCGCTGGCGCCCGTGCCGCTCGCCCCATTCAGGCGTTTGCCGGCGGCGCCACCAGATCCCGTACCCGGTACTGCCCCGGCGCACGCCGGACCAGCTGCCCGGCCACATGAAGCGCGCCCCGGGCAAAAATGTCGCGATTGGTTGCCCGATGCACCAGCTCCACCCGCTCGCCCAGCCCGGTGAACTGGACGAAATGCTCGCCGATGATGTCGCCGGCGCGCAGGCTGGCATAGCGCGGATCGGCGCCCCCATGCTGTGCCGCCTCCCCCAGGGTCAGCGCGGTACCGGACGGCGCATCCTTCTTGTGTACATGATGGGACTCGACGATGTCGCAATCCCATCCCGCAATGCCAATGCCGCACGCTCGACCAGCTCGGCCAACACCGCCACGCCCAGACTGAAATTGGTCGCCCAGACCAGCGGAATGCGGGTGGCAGCAGCGGTCAGCGCGGCCTGCTGCCGCTCACTGATGCCGGTGGTGCCGGATACGAAGCCTGCGCCGCGCTCCGCACACAACGCCAGAACCGGATCAAAGCCCTCCGGCAGGCTGAAATCTATGGCCACATCGAACGCGGGCACCCCGGCCAGCTCACTGGCCGCAAAATGCGGAATGCCGTCCACTACCCGTTGCGCCGGCGGCTTGCGCACCACGGCCGCCACCACCTGCAACAGGGAATCTTCTGCCGCAAGACGCAGCAGGGCCTGACCCATCCGCCCGGAGGCACCATGGATCAGCAAACGAGTCGGAGTGTTGTTCATGGCAGGAAAACTAACGCCTTGGCGCCGGATCCGACAAGCACCACCGGTGCATCAGTGATTCATCCCGGCGTGCACCAGCGCCGCACTGTGCGTGCCCAGCACCCTGCTCGCAGACGCCAACCACCACCGCGCCCCGCCCGCTCACGGATAACGGACCTTCCTCCACGTCAGTCCGGGAGGGAGGATGGTCTGGCCGGGCACGGATGGGGCAAAAGAAACGCCGGGCTGGCCCGGCGTTTCTTTTCAATGCTGCTTGGGCTCTCCTGGACCGCAACCGTCGCAACCGCCGCAGGCACCTGACGTACTGGAGGGCGGTGGTGCCAATTGCCGGCCCCAGGCCTGCAACCGGAGCGAGTGCCGTTTGACCAGCCACAGCGCCAGTGCGCCACGCAGCTGGCGCAGCAGCCCCGGAAACTGCTTCTTCAGCACCACCCACGCGCTGACCAGCACCGCCAGCGCGATGACCAGGTATTGCAACAGCAGGCCGGTGTCCATGCTCAGCCGGCCCCGAGCGCCTTGGCCACCTGGTAGGTCACCAGCGCCGCCAGATAGGCGGCTGCAAACAGGTACACCGTGGCGAAGGCCATCTGCTTCCAGGAATTGGTCTCGCGCTTGATGGTGGCCAGGGTCGAAATGCACATCGGCGCGTAGATGAACCACACCATCAGCGACAGGCCGGTAGCCAGGGTCCAGCCATCGCTGATCACCGGGGTCAGCGCCTGGATCGCCGCGTCATCGTCCGCGGCGGAAAGCGCATAGATGGTCGCCAGCGAGGACACCGCCACTTCACGGGCGCCCATGCCCGGAATCAGCGCGATGCAGATCTGCCAGTTGAACCCCAGTGGCGCGAAGATCACCGCCATCGCGTGGCCGAGCTGACCGGCGAAGCTGTAATCGATGGCCGGCATCGTGGCGTTCTCGGGCGCACCCGGGAACGACAGCAGGAACCACAGCAGGATGGTCAGCGCCAGGATGATGCCGCCGACGCGCTTGAGGAAGATCATCCCGCGCTCGTACAGCCCGACCAGCAGATCGCGCGGATGCGGCACGCGGTAGGACGGCAGTTCCAGCAGCAGCGGGTGTTCCCCCTTGTCGCGGCGGAACTTCTTCATCGTCCACGACATCGCCAGCGCACTGAGGATGCCGGCAACATACAGCGCGAAAAGCACCAGCCCCTGCTGGTTGAAGATGCCACCCACGGTCTTTTCCGGGATGAAGGCACCAATCAGCAGCGCGTACACCGGCAGCCGTGCCGAGCAGGTCATCAGCGGCGCGACCAGAATCGTCGCCAGGCGGTCACGCGGATCCTGGATCGAGCGGGTGGACATGATGCCCGGTACCGCACAGGCGAAGCTGGACAGCAACGGGATGAACGAACGCCCCGACAGCCCGGCCGCCGCCATCATGCGGTCCAACAGGAAGGCCGCGCGCGGCAGATAGCCGGATTCCTCCAGCGCCAGGATGAAAGCGAACAGGATCAGGATCTGCGGCAGGAACACCACCACACCACCGACACCGGCGATGATGCCATCCACCAGCAGGCTGCTCAGCGGCCCCTCTGGCAGCGAAGCGGCCACCAGAGGACCGAGCCAGCCGAAAAACGCCTCGATCCCGTCCATCAGCGGCGCGGCCCACGCATAGACCGCCTGGAAGATCAGGAACATCACCACGGCCAGGGTCAACAACCCGTACACCGGGTGCAGCAGCCAGCGATCCAGGGTGTCGTCCACCTTGGCGGTGCGCGCAGGCATGCTGACCGCCGCAGCAGGATGGAACGCACCTGCGCGTGGTAATCCATACCGGCTTCCGTAGGTGGCGGCGGCAACGAGGCCAGCTGCGGCACCAGCGTATCGATCCGCTCCACCAGCGCGCGCGCGCCGTTGTGCTTGACCGCCACGGTCTCCACCACGGGCACGCCCAGCGCCTTTTCCAGCGCCGGCACATCGATTCCGATACCACGTCGACGCGCCGCATCGACCATGTTCAGCGCCACGATCATCGGCTTGCCCAGCTCGCGCACTTCCAGCGCAAAACGCAGGTGCAGGCGCAGATTGGTCGCATCGATCACGCATACCAGCGCATCCGGCGCGGCCTCACCCGGATAGAACCCCCGACACAGGTCCCGGGTGATCGCCTCGTCCAGGCTGGCCGGTTGCAGGCTGTAGGCGCCGGGCAGATCCAGCACCGCGTATTCACGTCCGGACGGCCCGCGCATGCGGCCTTCCTTGCGCTCCACGGTCACACCGGTGTAGTTGGCCACCTTCTGCCGACTGCCGGTGAGCTGGTTGAACAGTGCGGTCTTGCCGCTGTTCGGGTTGCCGACCAGCGCCAGCCGTGCCACCGCTGCCGAGGAACTCATGCGCGCACCTCTTCAGAGGTCTGCGAGGCCGCATCGACGCCGCTGAGCTGGACCCGGCTTGCCTCCGAACGGCGCAGCGCGAAACGGGTGAAACCCACCTGGATCAGCAGCGGCTCGCCACCCACCGGGCCGCGGGCGACCATGCGGACTTCTTCTCCATTGACGAAGCCCAGTTCGCGCAGGCGGCGGGCAATCGCATCATTGGCATGCAGGTCATGCACGCTTTCCACTTGCGCGGAGGCATGCAGTGGCAAATCTGACAACGTCACTGAAGGGCGCCTATGAATGAGTTGATAAGAATGGTTATCAATTCTAGCATCGCCGCGGCGCGTCATGGCGTCCCGCCGGCACACCGCTATGATTCGCAGGATTACCTGTCAGCTATGGATTTCCCGATGAGCGATACCCTGCTCGTGCAGCATGAGCGCGGCGTGGCGACGTTGTGCCTGAACCGCCCGGAACTGCACAACGCCTTCGATGCCGGGCTGATCGCCACCCTGACCGCCGCGCTGGAGCGCGTCGGCGCCGATCCGGAGGTGCGCGCGGTGGTGCTGACCGGCAGCGGCGCGTCGTTTTCCGCCGGCGCCGACCTGCAATGGATGCGCGCCATGGCCAGCGCCAGCCAGGAGGAAAACCGGACCGACTCGCTGGCGCTGGCGCGCCTGATGCGCACCCTCGACGAGCTACCCAAGCCCACCATCGCCCGCGTCCATGGCGCAAGCTTCGGTGGCGGCGTTGGCCTTGTGGCCTGCTGCGATATCGCCATTGCCGTGGACGGTGTCCGCTTCGGCCTGACTGAAAGCCGTCTCGGACTGCTGCCGGCCGTCATTTCTCCGTATGTGATCGCCGCCATCGGCCCCCGCCAGGCGCGGCGCTGGTTCGCCACCGGCGAGCATTTTGATGCCACCACCGCCCGCGATATCGGCCTGGTGCACCAGGTCGTCCCCGCTGCCGGGCTTGATGCCGCCGTGCAGGCGCAGCTGGACCTG